>CALMIT010000242.1 GCA_937864255.1 uncultured Saprospiraceae bacterium | reverse complement strand
CTGGATAAATGGGTGATAGGAGGAAGCGCGCGCCTTTACCGCCCGTATTCGGAAGGTACGGTTTTCAAGGATACCGCTGGTGTACGCATCAGCAATTTTGAATATGGCATTTATACGGGTATTGAAAAAAAATTTACAAGAAAATGGATAGTGAGCGCCACGGTGCGTATGGATAAAAATGAAAATTTCCCCTACCTGTTCACGCCCGCCGCCTCGGTAGTCTGGTCGCCGGATGTTTACAATTATTTGCGCATGTCATTTTCATCGGCTATCAGAAACCCGACGCTGACCGATCAGTATCTAAATCTCAACGTGGGAAGGGCGACGCTTTTGGGCAACCTGGAGGGCTTTGACAGCCTGCTCACCGTGGAGTCATTTATTGATTACCTTTCCAATAATTTTGACAGAAGCAAGCTGAACTTCTTTAATGTGAATCCGGTTGAGCCGGAAAAAGTAAAAACTTTTGAAATCGGTTACCGGACAACATTGTTTGACAGACTTTATCTGGATGCGGGTTATTATTACAGTTTTTACAATGATTTTATCGGGTATAATATTGGAATAGATACTCGATTCAGTTTTTTTGGATTTCCTGAGCAAACGGAGGTTTACCGGATTGCCGCAAATTCAACGAATGAAGTGACGACCCAGGGATTTGCTATTGGCGCAAATTTTTATTTTTGGAATTATTACCAGTTGGCGGGCAATTATTCATGGAATAAACTGAATAAATCTTTTCCCGACGACCCCATTATACCCGCTTTCAATACGCCGGAACACAAATACAATGTAAGCATTTCGGGAAGAAATCTGCCGATAAACCTCGGAAGTTTGCAAATAAGAAATTTTGGGTTTAACCTGAATTATAAATGGATTCAGGGTTTTACATTTGAGGGTTCGCCCCAGTTTACCGGCGATATTGAAAATTATTATTTGCTCGACGGACAAATTAACTGGACTTACGAACGCATTCATACAACTTTTAAATTAGGCGCTTCAAATATTCTGGATAACCGCGCTTTTCAAACTTACGGAGGTCCGCTTATCGGAAGATTGGCTTATTTTACTGTCTCCTACCAGTGGGACAAAAAATGATTTTCGAACATTATTAACCAAAAACAAAATTTATGAAAAAGTTTTTTACACTTTTCGTTTTATTAGCTTCTACCGTCTTTGGGCTACAAGCGCAAAGATATCTTAGCCCTGTTTTTTCTGATGTTACCGTAACTACGGATGTAACTTATGGCGTAAATGCTACAGTGTTACTTCTGGCCCAGGCAATGCAGGCAGTTCCCCAACAGCTAACCTGTGACATTTATGAACCGACCGGAGACACAGAGACTGAGCGCCCGCTTGTAGTATTGCTACATTCAGGAAATTTTCTACCTCCGTCAAATAATGGTGGATGTGCCGGCACAAGCAAAGACGCTTATATGGTTGACATAGCTACCCGATTGGCAAAAATGGGTTATGTAGCTGCCATTGCAAATTATCGCCTGGGATGGAATCCGATTGATCCGTCTCAGACGACTCGCGTTTACACACTGATAAACGCGGCGTACAGGGGTGTGCAGGACGCAAGCACCTGTATTCGTTTTTTCAGAGCAAACCATGCAACAACCAACGATTTTAAAATTGACCCCGACAAAATTGTTCTTTGGGGAGCTGGAACGGGTGGTTATGTGTCTTATGCTGCCGCTACTTTGGACACGATAACAGATACCTGGATCCCAAAATTTACAACGCCTAATGGTCCAATGATAATTGAACAAGTAAACGGAAATCTCGAAGGTACATCAGTAGGTATCGTTTTTCCGGGATATCCTGGTTTTCCTGCCGGCGATACGCTTTGTTACCCCAACCATGTTGGTTTTAGCTCAGCATTCGCACTTGGTGTAAATATGGGCGGCTCGCTGGGCGATACTTCCTGGATTGATGCAAATGATCCGCCGTTCATTTCCTACCATGTACCGACAGATCCTTTTGCTCCTTGCGAGACAGGTATAGTAAACGTACCGCCGCCAGTCAGCTTGCCGGTTGTGGAAGTTTCAGGCAGCTGTATTGCACAACAAATATTTTCAAGATTGGGCATCAATGATTGTATTGTAGCCGGCGGTCCGTATAATGATGCGATAAGCGCCCGCGCCCGCTCACTAAATGGCGGCATTGAGTCCTTTTATCCTTTTGTTGACGCCGATCCAACCGAAGGCGGAAGATGGGATTATTCGGGTTCTATTTCGCCGTATGGTGTTGCCGGAGTACCTCCGTGCGATACGAATAGCGTCGTAGGAGGCAGATACCTTGATACTATTTTCCAATATTATGCACCGCGCGCATTTGCGTGCCTGGGTTTGATTAGCTCACTGGATGAGTTGACAGAAACAGAAGTTGGTTTGCAAATGTCGCCAAATCCTTCTGCTGACTTCATCAATATTCAAACGAAAGCGGATTTTCCGGTGGAAGACGTAGCGATTTATGACATGAACGGAAAATACCTTTCGGGGGCATTCGGGCTTCGTCAGAATTCTTTCCAGATAAACAGAAACGGACTGAATTCGGGTATTTATGTTGTCAAATTCAGATTCAGAGAAGGCGTAGTGACGCGCAAGATTGTTTTCAATTAACTTTTCATATTTATAATGAGAGGGGCAGGCGTGATTTTACGCTTGCCCTTTTTTATTTTAAAGCAACTAAAAAAGCCAGCGTATCCACGCCGTCGGCATAATCAAAAAGCGTGGGCGACTGAGTTTTTCCAAACGGAGTCGTTTCGATTTTCTCAAAGATGCCCGGTTTTCCTACCACGCACTGTAGTTCATTGCTTTTTTCAATTAATTGATTTTCAATATTTTGGAGAGAAGCATATTTTTCAAAATGCAAAGAGGCTATGCGGGAATTCAAACTTTCATCTTCGATCAGAAGTATGCTTCCGCTGAATAAAAAGGGAACTTTGTTTAGGGTTAACATGGCAAAATTGTAGTCAAAATTGTTTTTGTATTTTTCGTGAAGCGCGACGGATTTGTATTCATGCAATATTTCCAGCAACTTTTCCAAGTCATAATTTTCAGGTACATACAATTTCGAAACATTCCGGCAACCCAGCCCGAAATATTGAAAAATGTCGCTGCCCAAAGCCAACAACTCCGCGTCAGACTCCTCGCCGGTCAGCACGGCAACCGAATTTCTGTTTTTGCGAATGATGGACGGATATTTTTTAAAATAGGCTTCGAAATAACGCCCGGAGTTGTTTGAACCGGTCGCAATGGCTGCATCAAAATCTTTCAGCATCTCTACGATTTCAAAATATGTCGCGGCTTCGGGATTGATTTTTTTCATTTTTTCGACGAGGTAGGGTAGCACGAAAGCATCTTTTTCAGACAGTTTTATTTTGCTTTTATGCCCGCTGATAAAAACCGAAATCAAATCGTGCATCCCGACAAAAGGAATATTTCCCGCCAAAATTAGCCCGACTGTTTTTTTGTTCGCCCCCGATATTTCGGGGTAGCGGCTTACCCAGTGTTCCAGTTTTTCTTTCGATAAAAATTGAGCGACTATCGCTTCGAGCGCTTTTTTTTGATTTTCAAAAGTAAACCAGGGATTGTGAAAACTCGTCCGGTGAAAAATAGCTTCGAGGTATTCATCGCCGGGTAGCTGGTCGCCGAGCTTGGAGAGTAATTCAATGCGTTCGTGCAGATTCATTTTTATAAATCTTTGATTTTCAATTTACTGCGGTTGTTGTAGTAATTCGTAAAAACTTTTCTCCGTTAATTCCGACCAGGCGGCTGCCTGCTTTTGAAATTTTTGAAAAGAATCAAAAACCTTTTTGGAAAATGGATCAGAAGCAGTGATTTCGTCTATCACCTGGGTGCTGAATTTTCTCAATTCGGCGATTATTTCGGGAGAAAATTTTCGGAATTCCACCTTTGATTCCTCTTTTAATTTTTGAAGGTAAATCGCGTTTTGTGTTTCAATTTCGCTCAACACCCAGCCGTTCAAACGGGCAGCAGCCGTTTCTACAATTGCTTGTAAATCAGCTGGTAGTGATTCGAAAGTTGTTTTATTGACAATAATTTCGAGTACGCTTCCCGGCTCGTGCCAGCCCGGGAAATAGCAATATTTGGCGATTTTGTGGAAACCCATTTTATAATC
>CALMIT010000241.1 GCA_937864255.1 uncultured Saprospiraceae bacterium | reverse complement strand
GAGGGATAGTAATCGAAGTCGGCTTTTATGGCTCTGTCCTGGATATTAGAGTTGAATTTTGTAAAAGTAAGGTACTCCTGCACAGAATTTTCACCGTGCAGAACTTCAAGATTTGTAATGGTTTTTGATTGAAAAAAATACCTGCTATATGTCAGCGTCGTATTCAAAAAGACTTTATTACTGATTGTCCGGTTCCAGCGCATGGCAGCGATTGTATTGCCCCATTCCTGCTCATTTTCATTCGAGTAAAGGGCGGTGGTATCCGCATTTTTTTGATTGGTTTCGAAATCGTCTTTAAAAGCATCGCCGCCCTGGTACAAGCTGACATAGAAGCGGTTTTTATTTGAAAAATTGTGGTTGAGTTTCAGGTTCATGTCATAAAATGCATAGCCGATTTCACCGCCTTCGCCTCTTTTTTCGCGCTCATTTTTAAAATAAGGACGCGTAAAAATATTTGTGATAGAATGCCTGGCCGAAAATATCAGCGAGGCTTTTTCGCGTATCAGAGGGCCTTGCAAAGATCCTTTCAGCGACACCAAACCAGCCTCTGCTTCGCCACCCCATTTTTTGTTATTGCCGTCTTTCGTGCGTATGTCCATCACAGAGGAAAGCCGCCCGCCGTACCGCGCGGGAAAGCCGCCTTTTAAAAACCGTGTGTGTTGGATGGCGCTGGTATTGAAAATGGAAAATACGCCCCAGGTGTGCGTCGGATTATACACCGGCACATCGTCCAGAAGCACCAGGTTTTGATCCGGACTGCCGCCGCGAATGTGCAAGCCACTGACGCCTTCAGCTCCGGATTGCACGCCGCTTTGGGTACCGATGGCGCGCAAAATATCCGACTCGCCGCCTAGTGCAGGAATGGAACGAATCAGTTGTTCGTCAAAATTATGTATGTGCAGTTGATCTGATTCGAGGCGCGGCTTGGCAGAAATTACAATTTCCTGGAGGGTCAGGCTAGGGTCTAATTTGAATATCCCGGATACATTTTGATTAAGCAGAATTTTTTGTTGCAAAGAGCGATAACCCAGGTAGGAAATGGAAAGTTGCAAATTGCCGCCTGATAAAGTCAGGCTAAAAAAGCCGTAAGCATTGGTAAAAGTGCCGATTTGTCGGCTCTGATCAAAGACGTTGGCACCGATAAGCCGCTCGCCCGTTTGGGCGTCTTCCACAAATCCGCTAATTGTGAATTTAAGTTCCGGGATATCTATTTCGGTTTTGAAAATGACAATTTGACTGCCGATGGTTCTAAAATCCAGGTCGGTGTCGGTAAAAAAGTTTTTCAAAATTGCTTTGACGGGGTAGTTTTCAAATTTTGCAAAACTGATTTTTTTATTCGGAATCAAATCGGGACTGTAAGAAAGATTCAGTTCAAATACTTCATTTAATTCGTCGAGCGCTTCGGCAAGCGTCGAATTTTCTACTTGAAAACTCACTTTTTTTTCCAAAATATCCTGCCCCTGCGTCGTTCCACACAGAAAGATTAGCAACAAAAAATTCAGGAACCGAAGCATATCTTTTTTGAAAATGGTTTGATTTTCTTTTCTTCGCCAAATGTTAATTTACAACCAAAATCTAAGTTAACACATTTATGGTGCCTTCACCAGTTTGAAAATTTCTTTTTATAAAATTTTAAATTTTTTCTATCCGAAATTTTCACCCATCAATTTTTTTCCATGCAGAAAATAAAATTTGATTTTTCCAAAGCACTTGACGCTGCCGAAATAAACAGAATGGCGCCCTTTTTTCAGGTTGCGCTCGATCAATTGGCTGAGAAAACAGGCTCCGGAAATGATTTTTTGGGATGGCACGATTTACCTTTTGAGTACGACAAAAATGAATTTGCACGCATCCGGCAGGCGGCCTCGGCTATCCGCGAACATTCAGAAATGCTTATCGTGATCGGAATCGGCGGCTCTTACCTCGGCGCTAAAGCGGCAATTGAATTTTTATCGCATTCTTATTATAATCAACTGCCGAAAAACAGGCGGCACGGACCGGAAATTTATTTTACCGGCACAAACATTTCCTCCACCCAACTTCAGGATTTGCTCGAACTAATCGGCGACCGCGACTTTTCGGTCAACGTGATTTCAAAATCCGGCACGACGACCGAGCCGGCCATCGCCTTTCGCATTTTAAAACAATTAACAGAGGAAAAGTACGGGAAGGTTGGGGCGCGGGAGCGAATTTTTGCGACGACTGACAAATCGCGCGGCGCTTTGAAACAGTTGGCTGATCAGGAAGGTTATCAGACTTTCGTGGTACCCGACGACGTCGGCGGGCGCTATTCGGTTTTGACGGCGGTCGGATTGTTGCCGGGTGCCCCAGCCGGGATTTTTATTGGAAAATTGATGGAAGGGGCGGGCCAGGCCTGCCCCAAATTTTAAAAAAAATTTTAACCAAAAATTC
>CALMIT010000240.1 GCA_937864255.1 uncultured Saprospiraceae bacterium | reverse complement strand
CATCAACTGGATACAGGAAAAAATAGAAACTTTGGAAAAGTAAATATTCACCCACTTTTTAAAAATTTCTCTTTATGAAAATTTTGTTTTCAACGGTTTTGGCGCTGTTTCTCAGCGTAATATTTTGTCAGGCTCAAAAACAATTTGAAGTCACCATCGAGGGCGAGACTTATCAAATGAAAGAATATTACGTGGTGATTTTGAAAACAGGACCCAACCGCGAAAAAATGGACCCGAAAGAAGCGGACAAATTGCAACCGCTCCATCTCGCTCACCTCATCGGACTTTACAAAGCCGGCAAAATTGTAATCAACGGCCCATTTGGCGGCGACGGAGACTGGAGAGGAATGAGCATCTACGACGTCGAATCGCTCGAAGAAGCAAAAAAACTTGCCAGCGACGACCCTCTGGTGCAAGCCGGTTGGCTGGCAGTGGAAGTACATCCCTGGTACGGCGCCATTGGCTCTGCTTTGAAATAAAACTCCCGTTTTTGAGAGAACTGATGTTCAAAATTTGATTTCAAATCAAGCCCCGTTCAAAAACCAGGCAATGATTACCTTTGCCCCCGAATCAAACTTCTGAAAAATCATGCGTTTAAAAATAGGCGTTTTTGGCGCAGGCCACCTCGGCAAAATTCACCTCAAATGTATTGGCCTTGCTCCCGAACATTATGAACTTGTCGGTTTTTTTGACCCCGATCCGCTGGTTGCCAAGACCGTTTCCGAACAATTTCAGATTCCTTTTTATGAAAATGCAGACCAACTCATGGCCGCCGCAGATGTCGTGGACATCGTCACGCCCACCATTTTTCACTACGCGGTTGCTACTCAGGCGCTGCGAATGGGCAAACACGTTTTTATCGAAAAACCGCTCACGCACACGCTTGAAGAAGCAGAAAATCTGATAAAAGCAGCCGAAACATCCGGCAAAAAAGTACAGGTCGGTCACGTGGAAAGATTTAACCCGGCGCTTTTGGCTTTGGGCGACATGGCCGTAGCGCCCATGTTTATCGAAGGACACCGCCTCGCAAATTTTAATCCGCGCGGCACCGACGTGTCTGTGATTCTTGATTTGATGATACACGACCTTGACATCGTACTGAGCCTCGTAAAATCATCCCTAAAAAACGTACACGCCAGCGGTGTGGCGGTGGTCAGCGAGACGCCGGGTATCGCCAACGCGCGCCTCGAATTTGAAAACGGCTGTGTAGCCAATCTCACGGCCAGTCGCATATCGCTCAAACAAATGCGCAAGCTGCGGCTCTTTCAAAAGGACGCTTATATCAGTCTCGATTTTTTGGAGAAAAACGCGCAGGTTGTGCGCATGTACGACAAAAGTGAAACAACCCAGGCGCCTTCCGGCAATGTCTTTGAACTCGAAACACCGGGCGGCACGAAGTTGATTCAAATAGAAATGCCCGCCATTGAACCTGTTAATTCTATAAAAATGGAGTTGGAATCTTTTGCCCAAAGTATCGTCAATGACCTGCCGGCCAAAGTTTCGATTCACGATGGATACGAGGCTTTAAAAGTAGCTTATCAAATTATAGAAAAAATAAAAAATCAGAACTAAATCATTGATTTTAAACAACTTAGCTTGTTATTTTAAAAGATGGAAAATTTAAAAAAATACACCGCCGCAGTTTTGTTTTTAGGCATGATCACATTTTGGAATTCCTGCACACTCTTTGACGAGCCGGAGCCTCAGGCGGCTTTTTTGCACCTTTCCGGCATTGACCTGAGCACCACGAGCAATGAAGGCTCAGCCTCCAGCAAAATCAATATTGCCTGGGTTTATGTGAATGACAAATTTTTGGGAGGTTTTCAGATGCCCGTTACTATTCCTGTTTTGGAAGATGGCGCTGCCACTGTGCTGATCGATCCGGGCATCAACGCTAACGGCGTAAGTTTTACGCCCGATTTATACCCGTTTTACAAAAGAATAGAATTTAATCACAACTTCACGCCCGGAAAAGTGGACACCTTTTCTTTCACGACGCAATACAGCGACCTCACAGAGTTTGCATTTATCGAGGATTTCAGTTCGTCAACGCACCTTTTTTCTGATGACAGGGATGATGATACCGAGACCTTTATTGCGATTACCTCGGAAGACGCTTTTGAGGGAAATTCGGGACTGATCAGGTTGACCAAAACCCACCCGGTAGCTATCGTCGCCACAAATTACGACCGCATAAAATTGGATAATCTGCCGCGCAATGGGCTTCCGGCCTGGTTGGAAGTGAATTACAAAACAGATGTGCCGGTAGTGATTGGCGTGATCGCTTACGACGCGATAGGCTCTGCCAGCAATTTTCCGGAATTTGGTATCAATCCGAGAAACGACTGGAACAAAATTTATTTTAACATGAGCGATCTGCTTTTGCAGCAAAACCTGCGCAGTTTTCAGATTTATGTGAGTGCTGCCATTCCTCGCGAAAACGGAGAGTTTAAGCAAGACGAGGGATCGGTTTATCTGGATAATATTAAATTGGTGTACCGCGCGCAGTAAAACAACTTATCGTTTTCTGCGCATTTTATTGGATTTGTAATCCATAAAAATAAACTCACCCAAGCCTTCGAGGCTGCTATAAAATGCTTTGCCGTTGTTTGCCCGGGTAAATTGATCCACAAACTGAACCAGATACGGGTCGCGGGCTATCATAAAAGTGGTGATAGGTATATCCAGTTTCCGGCATTTCGTGGCAAGATTCAGTGTGCGGTTGACAATGTGGCGATCCAAGCCGAAACTGTTTTTGTAATATTTTTTACTTTTTTTAATACGGGTCGGTTTCCCGCGGGTAATCATAAAACTTTGTTTGTAAGGTTTGCGCGGGGGGCGCAAAATACCCTCCGCCAAATCCAGCCCCGCCACGGTATTTGTGTGATACGGCCCGACTTGCAGATAAGGCAGGTCTTTTATTTCAATTTGCCAGGCGTCGTTTCCGAAAACGATGATGTCCAAAGTGTCTTTTGGATATTTTGAAAGAATTAGCTCCGACAAAGCCATGGCCACTTTTTTTGCCGGCGTGATGCGGTCTTCGCCATACAAGATCATGGAGTGCGAAATATCAATCATCAAAACCGTACTCATCTGGCTTTGAAAAAAAGTTTCATACACTTCCAAATCATTCGTATTGAGTTTAAAATCCTCAATTCCGTGGTTGATTTGCGCATTGCGCAAGGATTCCGACACGGCGAGATTGTCCAGGGCGTCGCCAAATTCATAAGGCTTGAGTTCGCTGGTAAATTCATCGCCGCTGCCCGAAGTTCGCGTGTTGTGATTTCCGCTGCGGGCTTTTTTCAATTGGCCAAAAATATCGTCAAGCGCTTTGCGGCGCATACCAAGTTCCATTTTGGCGGTCGGACTGAATCCCGGCTGATCCTCGTCGTTTTGCCGGATGTACCCGCGGTCAATCAAATCCTGAATAAAATCCGCCAACCCGTAATTCGGCGTGGTGAGTTTGTATTCTTTATCAAGTTCGGTCAGCCAACTCAGCGCCTCGCGCACGTCGCCGGAAGTGTACATGAGCAGTTCCTGAAAAATTTTCAGGAGCCGGTCAAAAACCGAACCTTCCATTTCATTCGGGCTGTATTCTGAAAATCGCCAACCGAGCATTTTTTTCGGATTGAGTTTTTTAAAAAAAATTTTGCCGTAAACCGGCATCAAAAGTATGCGCTTTTCCACGCAAAAGAAAAGTAAACAGGGCAGGCTTTCAAAATTCGTTTCAGGCGTCTATAACGCAACACTTGACAAGCTCATGATAATCGGGGCGGCTGGAAGCCAGTTTGTGGATATAACTTTCTTTGATCTCACCGTCCTGCAAAATAAAAACGCCGGGCATCTGAAAACTGTCACCCAAATGCGAGCCGTACTCCAAACCATAACCTCTGACCACGCCAATATCAAAACCGCGTATCCACGTACTCAAACCAAATAATTGGGTGAAAGTGCCTTTGCCCAAACCAAAACTGCGGTAATAATTGCATTCCGGATCGCTGATGTGGTCAATACCGGGAAGGTCAAATTTGTCAAAAAATTCCTCGGCAACTTCCGCCGCCGCCATGTGTACGAGAACGATTTTCGTACCCAAGCCTTCTATTTTTTTTCTTTCCTTTGCAATATCCGCCAGCGCCTCCCGGCAAAAAGTGCAGCCCAACTGACGCAAAAAAACAAGCATTACCGGCTGCGCAAAAGTCAGATCCAGCAGGCGCTCGTCTTTTTGAGTCATCATTTGCTCCAGCAATTCCTTTTCAGGGGCGGCATACAGCATAAAAAGCGGGTTTGATTTTACGACTCTCGAAACACCGGGCAGGGTGTAAAGTTCAAAAGCAAATATAAACATCCCTCCGGCATCCGCCGCCCGCACTGTTGACACAATTCAATGCTGCAATTGACCCGAATCAATCCGGGCTGAAAAAAAGCAAACTACATTACGGGTTGACAAAAATCAATTTCCAAACCGGGTTCGAAATTTTGTAAAAAAATTTCGACCATAAAAAATCAGACGATATGTTGAAAGAAACACTGAATCAACTCCGAAAGGAAGAGGGTATTTGTATCTCCGTTTTGCTGCCGGCCGAACGCGGCTTTCAGGATCATAAAAAGACCGACGCGGTTTTAAAAATGGCATTGAAAAATGTTGAAAATCAGCTTTTTGAAAAATACGGCAAACGTGCCGCTCTGCCGTTTCTGGAAAAACTGGAAGCAGTGATGCAGGATTTTGATCTGGCAAGCTCAATGGACGGCGTCGGCTTTTTTGTCAATGAAAATCTGGCGCTGAAAGTGGATTTTCCATTTGACATCAAAGAAAAAATAATCGTGTCGGATTCTTTCGAAACGCGCGATTTGGTTTTTGCCGTCAACCGCCTGGAAAGTTATTATGTGATGCTGCTCAGCAAAGAAGATGCGCGGCTGTATCTGGGTTTCGGAAAAGAGTTGACCGAAATTTCAGACCGGCATGACGCCGAAACCGAATCGGTTTATGAAGAAGCCGAACACGGCGCGTGGAAATACACGAAAGTGCGCTCGGAAGCGAATGTGTATCATCCTTTTTTAAACAAACTGGACAAAATTTTGGGGCATTATCTTGACCGCCGCCGTTTGCCGGTCATCTTGCTGGGCGATAAAGAAAGTACCAATTATTTTGAAAATCATTCCGATCATCGCGCCGATATTGCCGCAAAAATTGCTTTCAATTACAAAAATCAACGCCTGAGCGAAATCGCAGAACTTATAGCTCCCGAAGTCGAACTGCTGGGTTGGAAAAGGGCGCAAAATGTAAGAGCGGAACTGGATGAAGCCGTCGGACATAATTTATACGCGGCTGGTTTGCAGAGAGTCTGGCAGGCTGCCTTTGAGGGGCGCGTACACAAATTGCTGGTTGAAAAAGGTTTTCACACGCCGGCTTTTTTGAGCGCCGACGGGTATGAAATTCAATTTGCTCCGACACAAAATTTTGTCAAAATGGAAGATGCGGTGGACGATCTGATCGAAAAAGTGCTGGACCAAAATGGCGAAGTCTTTTTTTGCAGACCGGGCGAACTTACTGATTTTCAAAGCATTGCAGCCATACTCAGGTTTTAATGAAACGGGGAGCGCCGGAATTCCGGCGCTCCCCGTTTCATCTCTTTTTATTTTATCATCACGCCTTTTCTGCCCAAAAACGGGATGGTCGTAAAATTGATCTGGTCAATACTTCCTTTTACAAAAACATATTTTTTGTCGTACATATAGCCGCCGTGTACAAAACTGATCCAGTATTCATTGGTAAAATCAAAAAGTCTGGACTGAATATGCTCCAGGATGATGTAAGAAAGCGGAGCAATTTTTTCAAAATAAAACCTGAACTGCGAGGTGCGCCGCATTTCGCCGTCCACTTCACCGTATCCCCGGCTGTTTACCAGTATGTCTTTTATCGGTTCTTCTTTCAGATTCAAAAGGTAAACTTCCCACAAATCATCCTCGCCCGACGGCTCCTCTCTGGGCGAAATAGCCACCGCCAAATCTTTGACCTTTAAAATCGGAATATCACTTTTCATAAATTTTTCGAAACGGTTTTTTATTCATCCGGCGCATACCGGAATCCAAAAAGATTGGAAAAATGTTTTTTCAGCTTTTCTTTTACTTCGTGCATATCAACAACCCTGCCCAATTCCAGTTGCATACTGGTAACGTCTTTATCCGGCTCGGCAATACCGCAGGGAATAATATTTTTAAAAAAAGACAAGTCAGAATTGACGTTGAAAGCAAAACCGTGCATGGTGACCCAGCGGCTCAAATGCACCCCGATAGCGCAGATTTTTCTTTTTGGCAAACCCATTTTTTCGGGCAGCCAAACGCCTGTATATTCTTTGATGCGAAACGATTCAATGTCGTATTCGGCGAGCGTCAGCATCACAGCTTCTTCGATAAATCGCACATATTTATGTACATCTGTAAAAAATTCGTCCAGATCAAAAATCGGATAACCGACGATCTGCCCCGGTCCGTGGTAAGTAATGTCGCCGCCACGGTCTACGTGGTAAAAGGCGATGCCGCGT
>CALMIT010000239.1 GCA_937864255.1 uncultured Saprospiraceae bacterium | reverse complement strand
CGCTTCAATTGCCCTATTTCACTGGATGCAAAAACCCTGGGATGCATAAATTTTTGGTTTGTAATGGTTAGCGCAGCGTCCGCAAGACGCCGGATTTCAGACAAATTTTTCTATTTCGTAAATGGAGTTAATCTTGCCCGCAAATATGCAATAAAAGGATGGATTTTCATGAATGCGGGTAATTTCTGTGGGGCGGCCGTCGTCAATCTGGCTGGCCGCCAGTTTGGCTTTTATGGTAAAAAGTGAATGCGCGTACTGCGCCGCAACGTCAGGCGAAAGATAATGCGTAAGCTGCTTTTCCATTTTGGAAAAATGCGAACCGGGAACCGCCGGACATTGATTGCAGTCAGCAGGATGGGCGGGAAGGCAGGCAGGATTTTTTTGCTGGCAGGAAAAAATCGGCATTCCGTTTTTCGAAACTTCGTGATGTGTGTAAACGACCGACGAAAGCGAGTGCAAACCACTCAGTCCGTACGGCATCAGCGAGCAAAATGGTCCATCCATCACCGTCAGTCCTTCGTTTTGGAGGGAAGGAATTTTTAAAAATGCCATTTCCGAAATTTCATAAAACAGCGGAATTTCCGGAAAGCCGAACAATTGCAAAACGCCGTTGGTGCCGGCGTAAGTCGCGTTTATTACAGCGGAGGCGACAATGGTCGCAGTATCGCCGGTTTCCAGATTTTTCAATTCACAAGCGTACGAATCGGCAGAGCGATTTGCTGCAATAATTCTGTGGCGCAGTTTTAAAAAAACGCTTTTATCGCTCTCTATTTTTGAGCGATAAAAATCGGCGATTTGCAAGGGATCAAATGAAAATTCTTCGGTCAGGTAAACGGCTTCCAGTCTTTCTTTTTTCAAAAAATCGGGGCACTCCGTTTTTTGAAAAGGCAGGTTTAAAAATTCGCAAAAGCGCTCGAATTGCCGCGCATCAGTCAGCGAATTGTACCTGTCTATCGCGTAAAAATGCCGGAATGAAGTATTGACAACAGCGCGGTGATCGTCCAAAAAACGTTGCCGGTATTCGTCGCTCAGCCGCGCAGTCGCGATGCTGCGCGGATAGTGGTAGCCGGCATGCAGTCGCGCCTGATTGACGACCGAGGCCCGGCGCATCAATTCCGCATCCTGCTCCACCAGCAAAATTTTAGCGCCTTTGTCTGCCAGGTACAATGCCGCATAACAGCCGAAAATACCACCCCCGATGATGAGAAAATCAAATTTTTCCATGGCGGTTTTGCGGTTTTCTTTTTTTCAAAACTTTCATCGCGCGTAAATATTCGAGCGCCAACGGCGCTATTTTCACCTTCGAATCCGTCGTATCGTCCGTCCATTTTACTGGCAATTCAAATATTTTCAAGCCGCCCCACTCCGCCGTAGTCAGCAATTCGGTGCTGAAAAACCAGCCGTCGCTCACAGCGCCCGCGTCCATCAATTTTTGCAAATGCTGCCTTTTTAAAAATTTAAAACCGCACATGCCGTCAGAAAAGCGGACGCCGAGGTAGATTTTCAAAATCAGGTTAAAAACCCGCGAGGTAATTTCTCTTTTCAGCGAACGCCCGATAACCACCGAGTCGCGGTGCAGCCGGGTAGCGTAAACAAGGTCGTAATCCTGCCGCACCAGCACATCCATGACCATTTTAAAATGTGCCAAATCGGTCGCCAAATCCAAGTCCATGTAGCCAACAATATCTGCCTCCGACTGCCTCCATGAAGTTTTTAAAGCCAGCCCTACGCCTCTTTTTGGCACTTTCACCAGCTTAATTTCTTCAAAATTCCGACAGAGCGATTCGGCGATTTCGGGCGTGCGATCAGTGGAGCCGTTGTCGGCGATGACAATTTTCCAAAGCCCCTTCTCAGGAAAATTTTCAGACAAAAATCCGTGTAGTTTTTTTACCTGTTTTTCCAAATCTGCCTGTTCGTTCAGCACGGGTATGGTGACTTCAAAAGTCATAAGCGATCTTTTTACCAATTGGGTCTATTTTCATTACTTTGTGGAAAATTGGTTTGGTTTAATCTAAACTATGTTTCTCCAAAAAACAGTTACCTGATTTTTACATTTCTTTATGCGAATTGCGAAATTCACACCAAAAAAAGCGGTGTTTTTCGCATCCGCCTCAAAGCGAAAAATATGTTCAAAGGTTTAAAATCACTTTTCATCGTAGAGGAAGAAGAAGGCGCAAAAAGCGCGGAGC
>CALMIT010000238.1 GCA_937864255.1 uncultured Saprospiraceae bacterium | reverse complement strand
CAAGTACTCCAAACTTTCGGAAAGGCGCTTTTTCATTTCTGTTTTTGACTGGGTCGCACTTCCGTGGCCCGGCACAAGCACCTGAATATCAATCGTTTGAAAAATGGTATCGGCTTTTTTTAATGTATTTTCATACTCCTGAAAACTGTGATAAATAAATGGAAACTCAACATCGCTCAAATAATCGCCCGCGATAAAAATACCTCCCGGATTCAGCACGGCGAAAATGCCGTCGCGATTGTGCCCGGGCGCGAGAAAAAATTGAACGCTGTTTTCCGCAAATTGCAAAACCTGTCCATCCGACTCGATTAAAATATCCGGTTCGGGATACGTGATCGGATAGTTTCGTGACACATAATAATCGTGGTCAAATTGGAGAATTTGGTCAAGCTGGCTTTGCTTTTCGGCATTTTCAAAAAATGCACGCGAGGCAATTACTTTAGCATCCGGGAAAGCGCCGTAAGCTATAATATGATCGTAGTCTGAATGGGTGAAAAGCAGATAAATTTTTCTGCTTTCTTTGTGCCGGTCAACAAACTCGCGTATTTGCACAATTTCATCCGGTAGCCAATTCGGGTCAACAATCAGCAAAAATTCGCTGCCAATTATAACCGTCGAAGTGGTCTTGAAAAGCGCACTTTCAAAAACGCAAACCAGTTCATTTTGAAATTGAATCATAGAAAATTCGGCTATGCAATGGCGTGACTAGTGAGCCGGCATTTCACCCGCAAAATGTAGCGCACGTCCTCCAATTCCATTTCATAAGGTTTGTACACGTCCGAGTTGTCGCTGATCAGGCGGAAGCCGGTCACCTGATTGCCGTCTTTGATTTGCTGAATGCGTTTTGCCACCACCACATCACTCACAATCACATAAACCTGATTGTCGCGAATCGGCTCGCCGCGTTCCAGTTTTTCACACACCACCAAGTCGCCGTTGGTCACGGTGGGCAGCATACTATCGCCGTCAATTCTGAAAGCCCACAGATCACCCGTCAAATCAGGAATGGAAAAGCGCGGAAACTCCTCAACACTTTCGCGATTTGAAGGATCCAGCGCCTCGCCCGCTCTCGCGAGATTCGGCACCAGCTTAATATTATTGCGGCCTGTAAGGTTAATCTCTTTGGCTGAGCGCGTGAGCAGATCGGAATTAGCGGGGTGGCTCATGAGGTACATTTCGTCGCTCAGCCCAAAAAGGTAGTTGGCATTAACGCCGTAATAATCAAACAATTTGGATAATTGTTCGACCGTGATGTTGCGCTCGCCTTTGATAATACTATTAATGACGTGGTTGTAAGTGCCCAATTTTTTGGCAATATCTGATTTGCCTTTGATACGATTGTTTTTTTCCAGTTCTTCAAAAACTTTCCTAAATCTTTGATTTACAATACTTTCCTCAAATTGATTATTTTTTTTCATAAAAAATGTTTTAAAAAGTTTTTTAATTAGAAACTTTTTGTTTTAATTTGTGTCATTATTGATTCAAAAAGAAACTTAAATGTTTCAAATAATTGTTAAAGGTATAAAAATTTACACAAAATGAAAGCGAATCAATCAAAAAGTTTCCAATCGGCGCACAAACGCAGTTTTCAAAGCGATCTTTTCACCGACTATAGTCATATGCGCCGTACCGAAATGACTTACACCGACTCTGATATTACATTGGAAGCGATTGCCGGACACATTATCTGGGGGCTTTCAAAACTTTTTGTTGCAATTAAATTTTTGATTTTCACTTTAGTGTGGAAGCCTTTGCAATCACTTCATCTACCCTGGTTTAAAATAGGTTTTTTCTCTTTGGTAGCCTTTGTCATTTTCAAAAAGGATTTCAGTTTTTCTGCCCAGCCCGATCAAAAACGCCTGGTTGCGGCTAAAAATGAGGAGCAAAAGTTTTCCACGGGAGAAACCTGGTTTGGGCGAATGCTTGGGGCAGGCAGCGACAACCGGAAAATAGACCTGGACAGTAATAGCGAAAATAATCCTTTCATCGCCCTGCCTTCGGACGATGCTGCGGATAAAAAAGCGAAATCTTACATCCGGCGTTTTGCTAAAATTGCCGTGACCGAAATGCACAAATTTGGTATTCCGGCCAGCGTAAAAATGGCGCAGGGGTTACTCGAAAGCCGGAACGGCGAAAGTGCCTTATCCACAAAAAACAACAACCACTTCGG
>CALMIT010000237.1 GCA_937864255.1 uncultured Saprospiraceae bacterium | reverse complement strand
AGGTCGTCTCGGACGTTCGTTGCTCGAACTGGGTGGCAATAATGCCATTATCGTGAGCGAAAGTGCGGATTTGAAACTTGTGCTTACCGGCGCGCTTTTTGGTGCGGTTGGCACCTGCGGGCAGCGCTGCACAACTACGCGCCGCCTCATCGTCCACGAAAAAGTGTACGATGAAGTGAAGAAAAATCTGGTGAAAGCGTACGGACAGTTGCGCATCGGCAATCCGCTTGACGCGAATATTCACGTAGGTCCGCTGATTGATAAAGATGCGGTGCAAAATTACCTGAACACCCTCGCCGCTATCAAAGAACAAGGCGGGAAAATGGCTGTGGAAGGCGGCGTATTGGAAGGCAGTGATTATGAAAGCGGCTGCTACGTGAAGCCCTGCATTGCCGAAGTTACAGCGGAGATGCCTATCACACACCACGAAACTTTCGCGCCGATTTTGTACCTGATGAAGTATAAAACCATGGAAGAAGCCATCGCCATCCAAAATAACGTGCCGCAGGGACTAAGCTCTGCGATCATGACGACCAACCTGCGCGAGTCGGAACTTTTCCTCTCGGCAGCCGGCTCGGATTGCGGCATCGCGAATGTAAACATCGGAACGAGCGGCGCTGAAATCGGCGGCGCTTTCGGTGGTGAAAAAGAAACGGGCGGTGGTCGCGAAAGCGGCTCGGACAGTTGGAAAGCCTACATGCGTCGCCAGACCAACACGATCAATTACAGCACCCAACTCCCGCTGGCACAAGGGATTAAGTTTGAGGTATAAAATGCGAGTACTCTTTTGTGCCTTTGTGGTGAAATCTGTTTTTACCACAAAGGCACAATGAGGAACACAAAGGGCACAAAAGATTATTGTAGAAAATCAGCCAATCTCCGCCAGTTCCATCCAGCGGAATTCTTTTTCTTCCAGCGATTTTTGAATGTCGCCCAGTTCGATGGAGAGTTTTTCTATTTCGGCGGAGGGGAGGGAGACGTCGTTGAATTTTTCAAAAATTTCAGCTTTGCGGGCTTCCATTTTGGCAATTTCGCGCTCCAGTTTTTCTATTTCCTTTTTTTCCTGATAAGATAATTTCCGGCGCTCTTCCTGCACCGGCGCGGCAGGTTTTTGCTTTTCCAACTCGGCGCGTTCCTGGCGGCGCTGGGCGCGCTCGTGCTCGGTCAGCCACTCGCGGTAAGCGGTATAATCACCATTAAAATCCTTGATTTGTCCGTTGCCGTAAAAAACAAAAAGGTGATCCACCAGCTTGTCCATAAAATAGCGGTCGTGCGTGACGATAAGCAGGCAACCCGGAAAATCTTCCAAAAAATCTTCCAG
>CALMIT010000236.1 GCA_937864255.1 uncultured Saprospiraceae bacterium | reverse complement strand
GCTCATCCAATATGTACAATTGTGCGTCGCGCATGTAAGCGCGTGCGAGGGCGATTTTTTGCCACTGCCCGCCGGAAAGTTCTACCGAATTTTCGAAGCGGCGTCCCAGCATTTGGTCGAATTGAAGCGGAAGGTCGGCAATGACTTTTGCGGCGAGGCTCTTTTCCGAAGCGTCTGAAATCAGCGGCCGGTTTTCCAGTTCTTCGATGTTGCCGATGGCCACGTTTTCGGAGGCTTTTAATTGAAATCTTTGAAAATCCTGAAAAATGATGCCGACCGAATCGCGCAAATCTTCCAAGTCATAGTCTCTCAAATCTTTTCCGTCCAGCAAAATTCTGCCTTCCGTGGGTTCGTAAAGCCGGGCGAGCAGTTTTACTAAAGTGGTTTTACCAGCGCCATTTTCTCCCACGAGCGCTATTTTTTCTCCCTTTTGCAAGTCGAAAGAAATATTTTTCAAAACCCATTTTTCGGAATCAGGATATTTAAAACTCACATTTTCAAAAGTAAAACCTTGTTTGAGTGGCTTGGGTACCGGGAGCGCGTTTTCTTTTGAAACGATGGCAGGTTTGATTTCAAAAAAATCGAACAAATCCTGCAAGTACAAAGCGCTCTCCGCGATAGACGAAAAGCGGCTCATGATACTTTGCAGCATTCCGCGCATTCGTTCGAATGAGCCTGCCAAAAAAGTCAGCGTACCGACCGTGATGAGACCTTGTGCCGTTTGCAGCAAAATGATGACATAGGCGGCGTAATAAGCGACCACGCTCAATGCGCTCAGCACGCTGCCCCAGGCTGCCCGCCTGATAGTGATAGATTTGTTGGCGATGAAATAGCGATGCGCAAGTTCTTTAAAACGGGCAGCCAAAAACCCTGTGAGGTTAAAAATTTTGACTTCTTTGGCGGTTTGATCGCTCGCGCCGATGTAACGGATGTAGTCGAGCTCTCGCCGCTCGGGCGTCCAGGAACGCGTGAGCGAATAAGTTTGCTGGTTGAAATAATTTTCGCCGAGAAAAGAGGGGATGACGGCGATAATCAAAATCAGCAGCAGCCAGGGATTGAAAGCGATTAATCCGGCGCCGAGAAAAAATATGGTGATGCTGTCCTGAAGTTGAGATAAAATTTGCGAGAGCAACACCGTCCGTCCGGTAGTCTGCCTGCGCGCCCGCTCCATTTTGTCATAAAATTCGGGATTTTCAAATTGGTATAAATCCAGCGTGGCGGCGTGGCGGATGAGTTCGTACGAGGTGTTGTTGGCAAAAAGATCGCCGAGCAGGCTGTCCACGAGGCTGATTGCGCGGTTGAGCAAATCAGAAAAAATCGCCAGACCAAATTCGAGCGCCACGAGCTGCCAGAGATGTGTGTAATCCTGCCCGCCCTGATTGAAAAGCAACAAGACTTCGTCTATGATCAATTTGCCGACGTACAAAAGTGCGAGTGGCAAGCCGGATTTGGTGAGTCTTAAAATGATGTTGGCAGCGGCGAGCCATTTATTTGTACGCCACACGAGGCGAATAAATCCGGGTAAATTTTTGAGTGCGGAGAATTGTTTTTTGAAAGAAATTTTTTCGTCTTTTTCTGCCATTCTGTTTATTTAAATCAACAATAACTGCTTTGTTTTTGAAATAGTTTAAAAATAAAAAAGAGGGCCGCAGCAGCGCCAGCCCTCAAACAAATTTTCAAAACTGTGTGTAAAATGAAGAATGAATTATTGCGTGTCAACCACACTCCGAAAAGCCGCAGCTTTTGCAAATGAGGCAACCTTCCTTATAAACCAGACCGTCGGGGTCGCCACAATTGGAGCAAGGGTCTTTGACTACGGTGCCGTCGGGCACAAATTTCTTTAAAGCTCTCGCCACGCCATTTTTCCAGGTGTTGATGTTTTCCTGTTCCACATTCAGACCCTGGATTAATTCCACGACCTGATTGATCGGCATATTGTGGCGCAATATGCCGGAAATGAGTTTTGCATAATTCCAGTATTCCTGGTTAAAAGACCGGGACAATCCCTCCATGGTTACGCGGTAACCTTCCTTGTCCCGGAACTGGAAGTCGTATCTGTTTTCGCCGGTGTCCTCATCTTTTTCCTTAATGACCCAGCCTGAGTTTACGTAGCTGGGCAGGTTAAAGATGTCTTCAGCGCGGCCGGTAAAAATCTCGTATGGTTTTTCTTCAATCAAGCCGACAACGGCAATCCATTTTTCGTGGTTGTTTTGAAAACGGATGAGTTCGGCTTCCAATTTTTTTGGTCTCCTTGCCGGAAATCCTTTGGTAGTTGCAGCATTGTCTTCTTCCGTTTTTTTATCCGTATCGGCGATCAAAACGCCTGAACGCGATCCGTCGCGGTAAATGGTGCAACCTTTGCAGCCGGCTTCCCAGGCTGTGCGGTAAATTTCTTTCACAAGTTCCACCGAAGTTTCGGAAGGAATATTCACCGTGACGCTGATGGAATGATCCACCCATTTTTGAATGGCGCCTTGTAGTTTTACTTTTTGCACCCAATCCACGTCATTGGCGGTGGCTTTGTGGGAGGGCGATTTTTTCAAAATGGTTTTCAGCTTGTCGTCGTTCATTTTCATCACCTCTTCTTCGTCGTAACCATTTATGCGGAGCCAATCAATGAATTTGTGGTGAAAAACATTGTACTCTTCCCAAGAATCGCCTATCTCGTCAATGAAAGAGACTTTTACATTTTTATCGTTGGGATTGACTTTGCGCCTTCTTTTGTACGACACCATAAACACAGGTTCAATGCCTGAAGTGGTTTGTGTCATCAGGCTGGTCGTGCCTGTCGGTGCAATAGTCAGCAGTGCGATATTGCGGCGGCCGTATTTGACCATATCGTCGTACAATGCCGGATCAGCTTCGCGGAGGCGATTGATAAAAGGATTTTTCATCTCGCGGCTGGCGTCGTGGATAGAAAACGGCCCGCGTTCTTTCGCCATTTGCATGGAACTGCGGTACGCGCTGAGTGCCAGCGTTTTGTGTACCAAAGTCGAAAATTCAATAGAGTCATCGCTGCCGTACTGGATTTTCAGGGCGGCAAGCATGTCGCCTTCGGCGGTGATACCTACGCCCGTTCTGCGACCTTCAACGCAGGTTTTTTTGATTTTTTTCCAAAGTTCGAGTTCATTTGATTTTATATCGTTT
>CALMIT010000235.1 GCA_937864255.1 uncultured Saprospiraceae bacterium | reverse complement strand
TACCAACCAGTTCGGCTGCGAAGCCCAGGAAGATGTGACGGTTCAGGTCGTAGATTTGGGCAGTCTGATAGATGTATCTGCTACCCCCGATTCTATTTTACCGGGCGGCGAATCCCAGTTGTTGGCTACTTTGAATAGCAATTACACCTATCTGTGGTCGCCTTCCGGCTCGCTGGATGATAACACCATTTATAATCCTTTGGCTACGCCAAATGAAACGACAACCTACACTGTGGAGGTCGTTGACGAAAATGGTTGTATCTCTGTTCGGGAGGTTACCGTTGTTGTATTTGATCCGATTTGCGCTGATCCGTATGTCTTTTTACCCAACGCATTTTCGCCGAATGGCGATGGTGAAAATGACATTTTGTACCTGCGCGCAAATTATATTGAGGAAATGGACTTGGAAATTTATAATCGCTGGGGACAAAAAATGTTTCAGACCACAGATCAAAGCATCGGCTGGGATGGAAATTTCAAAGGCGAGCCAGTAAGTCCTGACGTATATGCTTTTTACCTGCGCGTAAAATGTATAAACGGGGAAGAATTTTTCAAAAAAGGTAACGTGACACTGGTGCGTTAAAAACGACTTTAAATAAAAAAGCCTGTTCGCGGTTTCATCTCCCGGGCAGGCTTTTTTATTATGTAAAAATAAGTTTTTAAATCCCAGCATTGCCCGATTTTCGGGTAGCGCCATTTATTTGTAAAGTTGAATTAATGACTTACTTTTGCCCCGCTTTCGAAAAAGCGAGTTTTTAATCCTGTTTGTTTTCATTTTCAATCTTTTATAAAATCAATTTTAAATAAGTGAATTATGAGTAGCATTACCAATTTGATTCCTGTGTTCGGGGTGTTGGCCTTGCTTTATACCTTTTGGAAATCTTCCTGGATTTCGAAGCAGGACGCGGGAACCGATAAAATGAAAAAAATAGCGAGCGCTATTGCCGAAGGCGCCATGGCGTTTTTAAAAGCTGAATACCGCATACTGGCGATTTTTGTGTTGGCAGTAGCGATACTTTTGGGTGTGAGCGGTAATACGCCTGCTTCTTCACCGCTGGTGGCCGTTTCATTCATTCTTGGAGCATTTTGCTCGGCATTGGCCGGCTTTATTGGTATGCGCGTGGCTACCAAAGCCAATGTACGTACGACCAATGCAGCGCGCGAAGGCCTCGGCAAAGCACTCGAGATAGCATTTGCAGGCGGCTCAGTGATGGGTTTGGGAGTAGTTGGTCTGGGAGTTTTGGGCTTGAGTATATTGTTTATAGTTTATAGCTCGATGTTTGGCGTTGGTGATTATGAGAGCTTGAACCGGGTTATCACAGTAATTACCGGGTTTTCTTTTGGCGCGTCTTCTATCGCTTTGTTTGCCCGTGTGGGCGGCGGTATTTATACAAAAGCTGCCGACGTAGGCGCCGATCTGGTAGGAAAAGTAGAAGCCGGCATTCCTGAAGACCATCCTTTAAATCCTGCAACTATTGCTGACAACGTGGGCGACAACGTGGGCGACGTAGCCGGTATGGGTGCCGACCTTTTCGAGTCTTATGTAGGGTCTATCGTTTCCACAATGGTTTTGGGAGCAGTGTTTATGACCAGTACCAATTTTGCCGACGATTTTAATGGTTTGTCCGCGGTGCTGTTGC
>CALMIT010000234.1 GCA_937864255.1 uncultured Saprospiraceae bacterium | reverse complement strand
TCTCCCGAATCTGTGCGGCAGCAGGTAAAAACTGCCGAACAGGAACAGATTTGGAAAGCTGTCAACGAACTGCGGTATATTTTTCACCATTCGCTTTTGCGCGAAGCCGTTTATGATATGCAGCTGCGTACGCGTCTGCGTCGGCTTCACCTGCTTGTGGCGCAGGCTATTGAAAAAATCTACGCCGACAATCTTGAGGAGCATTATTTTGACCTGGTGTTTCATTACAAACAGGCCGATGTCACCGAAAAAACCATAGAATACCTGGAAAAATCGGCGCGCTATGCGCAGCACAATTTCCAAAATCAGCAGGCTATAGATTTGTATCAACAACTCGCAGATCTGCTTGAAAAACAAAAAGACGAGCCTTTTTTGATCAGGATTTTGTTCAGAAAAAGCGGCGTACACGAACTCATCGGGCAGTGGGATGCCTGCGAGAAAATTTTGAAAAAAACACTCCGCCTTTCCGAAAAAGCCGACGATATTCAAAATACGGGAAGAGCGAAAAACGAACTGGGAAGACTCTACCTGCTCAAAGGCGATTATCAAAACGGGCGCACTTTTCTGGAGCAGGCAGCTACTGCGTTTGAAAAGGCAAATGACACCGTCGGGCTGAATAAAGTATTCGGCAATCTTGGTCTTTTGTTTTTCAGGCAGGGGCAGTATGAACAGGCAAAAAAATTCCTCGCCACAAGTATAGAAGGCAATCGCGCGACGCGCATTAAGACCGATCCGCAACTGGTTTCCACACTCGCTCTGGCGCACATGAATCTTGGAAAATACACGGACGGCATTCAGTCCATTTTGCCGGAGTTGGAAATCAGCCGCAGCCATAACGACAAGCGCAGCATGGCTACATTGCTCACCAATATGGGCATCGTGTACATTGACAAAGGCGATTACGACGAGGCGCTGAAATGCTTTGAAGAAGGTTTGCAACTAAGTGAAGAACTGGGCAACCGGCTACTGATTTCTATCGGGCTGGGCAGTATCGGCTCCATCTGGCAGGAAAAAGGAAATTATGAAAAAGCGATGGAACTTTTCCGGCGAGATTTGGTCACCACCGAAGATCCCGGCGACCG
>CALMIT010000233.1 GCA_937864255.1 uncultured Saprospiraceae bacterium | reverse complement strand
GGGCGGGCGGGCTGTCAAAGGTATTTCCTCCATTAGTAAAGTGGCGCTGCTTACACTTTCCGGCAGCGGAATGTTCGGCGTGCCGGGTATCGCCGGGCGATTGTTCTCGGCCTTGGCCGGAGCAGGCGTCAACGTCATTTTGATTACGCAGGGCTCTTCTGAAAATTCCATCAGTTTTGCCGTGCCGCCGCACGTGGCCGAAAAAGCAAAATTGGCGGCAACAACTGCTTTCGAATATGAAAAAGAGCGCGGACTGATAGATGTTGTAAAAGTGGAAGATGATCTTTCCGTCGTAGCGATTATCGGTGAAAATATGCGTTATCGTCCGGGTATTTCGGGCAGATTATTTCAGGCACTCGGCAAAAATGGCGTTAATGTCGTAGCTATCGCTCAAGGTTCTTCGGAACTAAATATTTCAGTGGTTATCGGCAGTGCGGATGAGGCGAAAGCGCTTAACGCGATGCACGAAGCCTTTTTCCTCTCCGATACAAAAGAATTGCACGTGTTTATGGTCGGCGTCGGGCTTATAGGTTCTACTTTGCTAAAACAAATAGACGACACAGTACATTTTTTAAAAGAGAAAAATGCGCTCGAGATCAAAGTGACGGGATTGGCTAATTCCAAAAAAATGATTTTCGAGGAAGAGGGCGTGAATTTGAAAAACTGGAAAACAGCGCTGGACGATCGCGGCGAAATAATTGATATCGCCACTTTTGTGGAAAAAATGAGAGCGCTCAACTTGTCCAATACCATTTTTGTGGACAATACGGCTGATGAAAAAGTGGCGGCTTTTTATGAAAAAATTCTTGACAGTAGCATTTCTATTTCCACGCCGAACAAAATTGCCACTTCTTCCGGCTATCTTCAGTATCAAAGATTAAAGACGATCGCGGCTAAAAGAGGCGTGCAGTTTTTGTACGAAACCAATGTCGGCGCGGGGCTGCCGGTTATTTCTACCTTAAATGATCTTATCACGAGCGGCGATCGGATTTTAAAAATAGAAGGCGTGCTCAGCGGCTCGCTTTCGTTTATTTTTAATTCTTTCAACGGCTCGCGCCCATTTTCAGGTATCGTAAAAGAAGCCCGCGAAAAAGGCTTTACCGAACCTGATCCCCGGGTGGATTTGAACGGCATAGACGTGCGGCGCAAGCTGATCATCCTGGCACGCGAGACTGGATTGCCGCTCGAAGCGGAAGATGTAAAAATAGAAAACATCCTGCCCGAGGCTTTGCGCACCGCTGTTTCCGTGGATGATTTTTTTGACGGTTTGGAAAAGGCTGACGACTATTTTGAAAAGTTGAGAAATGAAACCGCTGAAGAAGGAAAAGTCCTACGCATGATAGCGAGTCTGGAAGGCGGAATGGCGACGATTGGTTTGAAAAAAGTCCCGCATGACAGTCCGTTTGCAGCGTTGAGCGGGAGCGATAATATGATTGTTTTTACAACCGAACGATATAAAGAGCGCCCACTGGTAGTGCGCGGCCCCGGCGCAGGAGCGGAAGTGACAGCTGCCGGAGTTTTTGCCGAAATTGTAAAAATCGGCAACAGCCTGTAATCAGTTTTTTAAAAATCGGTACCGAAAGAAATGTGCATCAGCGGCTTTTGCACCTTGCGCGTCTCAACGCCCCAACCATAGTCAAAGCGTACCAAATATCCGAAAACCAGCACCCTGGCGCCAATTCCGTATCCTGCCACAATCGGATCGCGAAAATAATTCACTTTCAGCACCACCGGCTCTTTGCCGGGAATTCCGCCATCGGGCAGATAAATGGTATTGAGCGGATTTTCGCGGCTGAAAGGCGAGACGCCCTGCCACGCGGTACCAGCGTCGAAAAATCCGACAGCCTGAAAATTGCGGAAAAATCCCGAGCGGCTGC
>CALMIT010000232.1 GCA_937864255.1 uncultured Saprospiraceae bacterium | reverse complement strand
AAGCGTTTAGTTCTGATTACCTCGACCACATCCTTCCCGCCTACTATGTGCTCACCACCGCCGAGGCGTCCTCCAATCTGGCGCGCTACGACGGCATTCGCTACGGCTACCGCAGCCCGAACGCCGGCAATCTGGCGGAAGTGTATAAAAAATCAAGAACAGAAGGATTTGGAGCGGAAGTAAAAAGGCGCATCATGCTGGGTACTTTCGTGCTGAGCGCCGGTTATTACGACGCGTATTACACCAAAGCGCAGCAAGTACGCCGACTGATGCAACAACAAACCGAGGCGATTTTAAAAGATTTCGACTTCCTGGTGATGCCGGTGTCGCCCATTCCGCCCTGGAAATTTGGCGAAAAATCCGGCGATCCGGTCGCGATGTACCTGGCGGATATTTTTACGGTGCAGGCAAATATGGCAGGCATTCCGGCGATCGCTTTTCCCATTGGAAAAATGGAAAACGGACTGCCCGTCGGCATTCAACTGATGTCCGCAAAATTTGAAGAAGGAAAATTGCTGGCTTTCGCCAAACAATTGGAGGAGCGTCGGGATCAAAGTTTTTGATCTATCTCCGCGATGTCGTTTTCATCAAAATGCCCAAACCAGTTTTTCAATTTCAATCGCGCCTGCGCGCGCACTTTGTCGTTGACAAACGCCGCGATAGTGACGAGTCCGAAAGTCAGCACGCCCAAATCGTCGGTGTAACCGATAATCGGCGTCAGATCCGGGATGCCGTCTATGGGCGCGAGAAAATAACCGAGCACGCCGAAGATGATATTTTTCGCCCACAGCGGCGTCTCCCGGCGGCGAAAAGCATAATACAGCAACAAAACGGAATAGACTGTTTTGATACCCGCCTGTTTGGCGAACCTGGCGATTTTCGCCCAAAGCTTCGCTTCGGAATACTGCCTGCCGTATTTATTGAAAGGATTTTTCATGGTTGTTTAAAATTATTCGTGTACCTGTCTTTCGGCAATTTTTCTTTCCAGCGCGGGCGAAGCGCCGAGTTTGTCGAGCGCTTTTTTCCAATAATTCACCGCCTCGTCCACCTGTCCGAGTTGAAAAAGCACGTCGCCGTAATGTTCGTTGATGGCAGGATCGGAGGTTTTGTCGCCCTCCACGGCGCGGTTCATCCAGTCGCGCGCACCGCTGTAATCTTTCATTTTGTACAAAACCCAGCCGTAGGTACTCATGTAATTCGGCCACTTCGGCGCCAGGTCGTTGGCAAGGGCGGCCATTTCTTTCGCTTTTTGAAGTTCGGCGCCGCGATTGGCCAAAGTCAAAGCGTATTTATTCAGCAATTCCGGGTCTTTCGCATTCATTTTCAGCGCCTCCTCGAAAGCATTGTTCGAGCGGTCATAATTTTTTAAAAGGGCATAAGTCTCGCCCAGCAGATTCAGCACATCAAAACGCAAAGCAGGATTGCGCACCGACATGATCAGCGCCTGTTCGAGCGAATTGACGGCGTCGTTATATTTTCCGGTTTTTGCGTAGCCCAGTCCATTGTAATAATAAATGGCGGCCTGGTTTGGAAAAATGTCCAGCGCCTTTTCGGAATATTTTATCATGCTTGAAAAATCGCCCAACTCTTTGTAAGAAAGCAGCAATTGCTCCCAAACGAGGTACACCGCGTCATCCAGTTCCAGGGTTTTCAAATACTGCTCGGCAGCCTGCGGAAATTGATTGGAATGAAAATACAAGTCGCCTTTCAGCGCGTGTACTTTGGCGCGATTCGGGTGCGCTTTTTCCAAAATATCCGTCAACTCCAGCACCTGTCGCGTCATGTCCGGATCGAGGCGGGTGGCCAGTTTTTCCATCAGCGGGGTCAAATCTTTTATTTTCCAAACCAAAATCCACCCACGGACTTTAAAAACTCTA
>CALMIT010000231.1 GCA_937864255.1 uncultured Saprospiraceae bacterium | reverse complement strand
AAAAACAAAGGTGGTGATTGACGGGCATGTTTTGACCATGTGGGTCACCGAGGCCGGCGACACGATCCTGCTGGCAAATCTGGATGAAATGTCAGTTTCTTCGCCGCGCGAGTTTAAAGACGACGCTGAAAAAATGCTGTATGAACGCTATCGCCGTTATGCGACGAAAGTTTACCCGTACGCCGTGGAAGCCATCAAAGTGTTCAGAGAGGTGGAATATTTTACGCAGGATATGAAAAACAGAGACCGTAAAAAGCGCATTAAAAAACTGCAAAGAGACATGGAAGTAAAATTTGAGGAGCCGCTGAAAAAACTGACCAAAACGCAGGGTTATGTGCTGATGAAAATGATAGAGCGTGAGCTGGATACCCCGATGTACGATTTGGTAAAGAGTCTGCGCGGGGGCTTCACGGCTTCTTACTGGAGTACCATGGGCTGGTTTTACGGTCACCATTTGAAAGAAGGCTATATAATTGGACAAGACCCGATCCTGGATATCGTTCTGGAAGATTTTGACGTGTCTTATTCCATCCCGCGCACCGCCAATTTGCAGGATTACGAAGAGTACCAAAAGTATTTTACCAAAAAGAAAAAAGAGGAAAAAGAAGCCGACGAGGACGATGAAGATTGATGCCGCCCTTTATCTCACAATTTTTCCAATCAAACAGCCACATTAAAATCCCGCAAAGCCTGGTTGAGCGAAACTTTCTTATCGGTCGATTCTTTTCGTTGGCCGATGATGAGCGCACAGGCGACCTGGTACTCGCCGGCAGGAAATTTTTTAGTATAAGTGCCCGGAATTACAACTGACTTTGCCGGCACTCTGCCTTTGTAAATAATTGGTTCTGATTGAGTTACGTCTATGATGTGGGTGGATTGCGTCAGAACGACATTGGCGCCCAAAACAGCTTCCCTTTCTACCCGGACACCTTCCACGACGATGCAGCGCGAGCCGATAAAGCAGTCGTCTTCGATGATGGGGGGCCCTGCCGGGGGCGGCCCAAGCCCCCCGCCGATGCCCACGCCTCCGCTGAGGTGCACATGGCGGCCAATCTGCGCGCAACTGGCAACGGTAGCCCAGGTATCCACCATTGTGCCCGTGCCCACCCAGGCGCCGATATTGACATAACTCGGCATCAAAATCGCACCTTTTTCGATATAAGCGCCGTAACGAGCCACGGCGTGCGGCACTACCCGGACGCCCTGTTCGGCGTAATTTTTTTTGAGTGGAATTTTATCGTGGTATTCAAATGGGCCGACTTCGATGGTGTGCATTTGCTGGATGGGAAAATACATAATCACCGCTTTTTTCACCCAGTCATTTACTTTCCAATTTCCGTCAGTGGTCGGCTCGGCAACGCGCAGGCGGCCTTTGTCGAGGTGTTCGATCACTTCGCGGATCGCGGATTGAGCATCGGCATTTTGCAACATTTCGCGATTGTCCCAAGCCTGTTCGATTATATTTTTCAAATTTTCCATCTGCCTGTTTTTTAGAAAATATTTTTGAATAGAATTATTTACTTCGTTGATTTTCAACGGTTTTTGTCAATTGAATAAAATCTTCGAGGCTGAGTTGTTCCGGGCGTTTTGTAAAAAATTCCGTCTCCAAAAGCGGATTTTCGGGCAGGAAATTTTTCATGGTGTTGCGCAGCATTTTTCGGCGTTGGCCGAAAGTTGTTTTTACAATTTCTTTAAAAAGCACTTCGTCGCAGCCGAGATTTTGCTGTTCTTTTCTGGTCAGGCGGATCACCGCCGATTGCACTTTCGGCGGCGGATTGAAACTGCTTTTATCCACGCCAAAAAGATACTTGCAATCATAATAAGCCTGCACCAAAACGCTGATCACGCCGTAAGTTTTGCTGCCCGGTCCGGCGACCACGCGCTCCGCCACTTCTTTTTGAAACATACCCACCATTTCGGGAATCAAATGCCTGGAATCCAGCATTTTAAAAATAATCTGCGAGCTGATATTATATGGAAAATTACCGATGAGCGCAAAAGACTGCCCGTCGCTGAGCGTTTCCAAATCCGCTTTTAAAAAATCTGCCTCGATGATACGGCTGTCAAGTTCCGGAAAATCGCGGCGGATGACAGCGACCATGTCCGGGTCGGCTTCGACTACAAAAAGTTCAAAGGGCAATTCGAGCAGGTGGCGGGTCAACATGCCGGTGCCGGGGCCGACCTCTATCAATTTTTCATAAGCGCCGGACAGAGCGAGACTCGCTGCGATGCGCCGGGCGACATCCTGGCGGTGCAAAAAGTGCTGTCCGTATGATTTTTTGGCGCGCATTATTTTTTTGAAAAATGATTTTGCCTGCAAATACAAAAAAAACTTTTGAAAGGCGGGTGCTTTTTTGCCCGGAATTGCGATAATTGGCGCATTCATCATTTTTAAAATACGCCGGTGCAAAAAATCGGGGAAGCGAAAGTCCGCCTTTTTCAAAAAAAACTGCTCGAATGGGCGGCTGCTCACCCGCGTCCGCTGCCCTGGAAAAACACCAGAGATCCTTACATTATCTGGCTTTCGGAAATAATTTTGCAACAGACGCGCGTGGAGCAGGGCAGTCCTTATTTTTTAAAATTTGCTGAAAAATATCCGACCGTGCAACACCTGGCTGCTGCGCCGGAAGACGAGTTGATGAAAATGTGGGAGGGGCTGGGCTATTATTCGCGGGCGCGAAACCTGCACGCGGCGGCGAAAAAAATTGTCGAAGACGGGGGCAAATTTCCCGATACTTTTGAGGCGATTAAAAAAATGAAAGGAGTGGGGGAGTACACTGCCTCCGCTATCGCCAGTTTTGCTTTTGACTTGCCGTTTGCGGTCGTGGACGGAAATGTTTTCAGGGTGCTGAGCCGGATTTTTGGAGTGGCGACGCCAATAGATTCGACCGAGGGAAAGAAAGAATTTTCAAAACTCGCGGATTTGTTGCTGGATCGCACCGCGCCCGGAAAATACAATCAGGCGATGATGGATTTTGGCGCCACGCACTGCACGCCCGCCAATCCGAAATGTGGACAATGTACTTTTTCGGCGTATTGCGTGGCTTTTCAAACGGGACGTGTTTCCGATCTTCCGGTCAAGGGAAAAAAGTTGGAGAAACGGCTGCGGCATTTCAACTTTTTAAAAATAAAAACCGGTGAAAAAGTGGTGATCAGGAAGCGCGCAGAAAAAGATATCTGGCGCAATTTGTACGAATTTCCGCTGATAGAAACGGATAATCCGGCGGAAAAGCCGGAGGATTTGAAGACAGGAAAAGGCAGTGGCGGCTTGTTTTTAAAAGAAATACCGGATTTGGTTTTTCAGCATCCGAAGCGGTATCAACAACTTTTGACGCACCAGAAAATCATCGCTACTTTTTGGGAATGGGAGGCAGGCGAGGGATTTCATATTGATTTTTCCGGTTTTTTGACCGTAGATCAAAAATTGCTCGGTAAATTCGCCTTTCCAAAAGTGATTGATTTGTATTTGAAAGATAAAATTTTACCTTTAAAACTCTTTTAAATACAAGCGTTTTCATCTTGTCAAAAACAAAAACAGCAGGAAAACTTTATACAAACCTTTTAAATTTTGAATCATGGTAAACAAAGTAATTTTGATTGGAAACCTCGGGCGCGACCCGGAGGTGCGTCGCTTGGAAAACGGCGCGGTGGTCGCCAAATTTTCCGTAGCAACGAATGAAAACTACAAAGACAAAAGCGGCGAATGGCAAACGCTGACCGAGTGGCACGACGTGGTAGTGTGGAGGCAGCTGGCCGAGCGCGCCGAACAACAATTGAAAAAAGGAATGACTGTATATGTGGAAGGAAAATTGTCCACGAGAACCTGGCAGGATCAGGACGGTAACAACCGCAAAACCACTGAAATCGTTGGCAGTTATTTCCGCAATTTGTCGGGCAAGCGGGAAGGCGGCGAAGGATTCGGCGGCAATATGCCGAGTGCTGACGACGAATACCCGGTATCAAATAACTACGGCGGCAAAAGCGGCGGCGGCAATATGCCGAGCGAAGAACCGCCCGCTGTGGACGACGATTTACCCTTCTAAAAAATCTATCGGTTGCAGTTGCAACTACTTTGTAACTGCAACCG
>CALMIT010000230.1 GCA_937864255.1 uncultured Saprospiraceae bacterium | reverse complement strand
GGGTGGCGGTGGCATATGAGTTGGCGGCGCCGGATTTCCGTGTGGACTGAGAGGCATTGAAAAAGCTGGTGAACCGCCGCACGCGCATGATTATCGTGAACAATCCGCACAACCCGACGGGCAAGGTTTTTTCAAAAGAAGACCTTTTAAACCTGCAAAAAATTGCGGTGGAAAACGACCTGCTCGTACTCAGCGACGAAGTTTACGAGCATCTGGTATTCGACGGGCGGCAGCACGAAAGCGTACTCGCATACCCTGAATTATTTGCGCGGAGCCTCGTGACATTTTCATTCGGAAAAACTTTCCACAATACCGGTTGGAAAATCGGCTACTGCGTAGCACCGGAGCCGCTGATGCGCGAATTCAGAAAGGTGCATCAGTTTAATGTTTTTGCGGTGAATACGCCGATGCAGTACGCCATCGCCGATTTTTTGGAAAACCCGAAGGAGTACCTGCACCTGCCCGATTTTTATCAAATGAAGCGCGACTATTTTTTTGCATACATGCGCGAGAGTCGTTTTCGAGCGGTGGGTTGCGAGGGTACTTATTTCCAACTTTTTGACTATTCCGACATTTCCGATTTGCCCGATTTTGATTTTGTAAAAAAACTGATCACTGACCACGGCGTGGCAGCCATACCGATTTCGGTATTTTATTCTTCGGGTCGCAATGAGCGCACCATTCGCCTCTGTTTTGCAAAAACGGAAGAAACGCTGCGACAGGCGGGCGAACGGCTGCGGGCAATTTGATTTTTTAGCTTCCATTTTTTCCAATCATCACAATTGCCGTTCTTTTACCAAATTAACGGCAGGCAGCATACGCCAGCCTGAACGGGCTTGTCTATTTTTACGCGTATTTTTCACTTAAAAATATTTTCAAATGATAAAAAGAACACTCCTGCTTTTAGCTCTGTTTTCGCCCGCTTTGTCGCAGGCGCAGTTGGAGCTTCACCATTTTGACAAGGCGACTGAGCCGAAAGAAGATTTTTTCAGACACGTCAATGGCAATTGGTTGCAAACGGCCGAAATACCGGCCACGGAAGGCGCTTGGGGCGCATTTTATGAAATCCGCGACCGCAACGCGGAAGTTTTAAAAACGATTTGCGAGGATGCAGCCAAAACCAAAGCAGCCAAAGGCTCCGACCAGCAGTTGGTCGGCGATTTTTATGCCAGCGCCATGGATGAAATCAACATCAATAAAGCGGGGTTTGAACCGCTGCGCGCCGAATTTGCTGCACTTGACAATATCAAAAATGCCGAGGACGTGATAACGACCATCGCAAAATTTCAGCGTTGGGGGCTTTCTTCGCCTTTTTTATTTTTTGTGCAGCCCGACCAGAAAAACAGCGCTATTTATGCCGCCGGCATCTATCAGAGCGGGCTTTCATTGCCCAATCGCAGTTTTTATCTTGAGGACAACCCGCGTTTTGTAAAAATTCGCGAAGCTTATATAGAGCACATCACGACGATGTTTAAGCTGACCGGGTTAGATGCCGAAGCAGCTATGCAAAATGCCAAAACGGTTTTTGACCTCGAAAAACGCATCGCACAGGCACACCGCACGCCGGTGCAAAACCGCAATTCGGAAAAGTCGTACAACAAACTTATGCTCGCCGATCTGGAGCAAATGACTTTTAATATCAATTGGAAAAAATATTTTGAAACGCGCGGCGCCAGTCAGGTGGAGTACGTCGTGGCGGGGCAGCCGGAGTATATTGCGATGTTTGACAGGATGCTCGGCGATGTGCCGGCAAAAGATTGGGCTACTTACCTGAAATGGAAAATGCTGAGCAATACGGCTGATTATCTGAGCGACGATTTTGTCAATGAAGATTTTAATTTCTTTTCGAAAACCTTGCGCGGAGTTCAGGAAATTCAACCCCGCTGGAAAAGAATGCAGCAAACGACAGACGGCATGTTAGGCGAGCCTTTGGGTAAATTATTTGTCGCTAAAACCTTCCCGCCCGAAGCAAAAACGCGCATGATAGAAATGATTGAAAACCTGCGTACAGCTTTTGCTGCGCGCATCAACCAACTGGATTGGATGAGTCCGGCTACTAAAACCGAAGCGCAGAAAAAACTGGCTGCCATCGGTTATAAAATTGGCTATCCTGATAAATGGCGTGATTTTTCTTCGCTGGACATTCGCCGCAACGATCTGCTGGGCAACATGAGACGAATATCAGAATTTAACTCCGACTACTCGCTGGCGCGCATTGGCAAGCCGGTTGACCCGAATGACTGGGGTATGTCGCCGCCTACGGTGAACGCTTATTATTCTTCCACACGCAACGAGATCGTTTTCCCGGCCGGCATTTTACAACCGCCGTTTTTTGACTTTAATGCCGACGATGCGCTCAATTACGGCGGCATCGGCTCGGTTATCGGACACGAAATCACCCACGGCTTCGACGATCAGGGCAGTCAATATGACGCCGACGGCAATTTGAAAACCTGGTGGACGCCGGAAGATCGCTCCAAATTTGAAGCGCTGGCGCAGAAAATTGTAGATCAGTACAGCAGTTATGTGGTACTCGACTCGGTGCACGTCAACGGACAGTTGACTTTGGGTGAAAATATTGCCGACCTCGGCGGGGTGGCGATGGCTTAGGATGCTTTTTTGCTGTCTTACAAAAAGACGGGAAACCCCGCCGCGAAAGACAGCTACACGCCGGAGCAAAGATTTTTCCTCGGCTTTGGCCGCATCTGGCGTGTCAAATATCGCGACGAAGTTTTGCTGGAAAGAGTCAAAACAGACCCGCATTCGCCGGGCGAGTACAGGTGCAACGGCACTTTGTCCAACACGCCGATTTTCCACGAAACTTTCAAAGTGCCGGCAAATAGTAAAATGAAAAAGAAGGAAGTTGTAAAAATCTGGTAGGTCAATTTTTGGCTTATCCGTAAGACTTCACGGCGATTCTTTGCAGTGAAAACGGAAGTACAAATTCCAGCTGCAAAGAATCGCTTTTATTTTAGTTGAAAAAGGTCTTCCAGCCCTGGCGTGCGCGCCACATTAAAACCTTCGGCGTATTGAAAACCGGCCACGCGCCCGTAGCTCGCCGCCTTTGATTTGATAAAATCCATAAAGTCCTTGCCGGAAATAGGCGTTTGCAATTCTTTTTCAAATTCCTTTTTATCAGGATTGAAAAATTGTGATTCAAAAGCCAGCACCAATTCCAGTTTTTTATCCATAAACTCCGAAATATCCACCACAAAATCCGGCTTCAGATTAAAATCCTGGATGTAGTGATAAAGCGCTTTCGGACGCCAGCGACTTTGCGGCGTCAGGCTGTCTTCAAAAGTTTCAATTTTTGCCAGACCGCTGTAAAAGCAGGCGTCGGCTACCAATTTTGCTGCTCTGCCGTGGTCGGGGTGGCGGTCTTCGAGGGCGTTGGCGAGTACAATTTCGGGGCGGTATTTTCGGATGATACGGATGATTTTTAACAAGCTTTCCCGATTATTTTGAAAAAAACCATCCGCCAGATCGAGCATTTCGCGAAAGCGCGCGCCCATCATTTCGGCAGCTTTAGCGGCTTCTTTTTTGCGCTGTCCCGCATTTCCCCGCGTCCCTAACTCCCCAGCTGATAAATCCAGCAAGCCGACCGTTTTACCCTGATGAATATGGCGCAGCAATGTGCCTGAGCAGCTTAGTTCTACATCGTCGGGGTGGATGCCGATAGCGAGGATGTCTATTTTCATTATAAACTTATTTTGCTTTCGACAAATGTAGAAAAGGAAATGCGAGTTTTGGAAATTTCAAAACAGCTTCAACTGCCCGCCTTTGTAATTTTCGTGCAATTCCATGTTCAGTTTTGGCATTTTTCTGCCGGCAAAATATTTTTTGTGCGCCAGCCCGAATTGACTCTTTATGATTTCGGCGATATTGCCCTCGCCCTTCATCCGCGCTTTAAAGCGCGAACTGCCCAGGCTCCCGTTATGACATTCGCGTATTTTGTTCAGCACTTTTTCTGCCCGGTCGGGGAAAGTCCTGTTGATCCAATCTTCAAAAATGCCTGCAATTTCGCCGTTGAGCCGCACGATCTGAAACCCCGCGCCCAAAGCGCCGGCTTCGGAAGTAGCTTTGGCAAGGTCGAAGATTTCGTGGTCATTCAGTCCCGGAATAATGGGCGCCATCATGGCGAAGGACGGAACGCCATTTTTGGATAACTCACGAATGACTCTGAGTCGGTTGACGGCGCTGGCTGTGCGTGGCTCGAGAAATTGGCGCAGCGATTCGTCGAGGCTCGTCACCGACACCGCGACAGAAACCAGATTCTCGGACGCCATTTGTTTTAAAATATCCAGATCGCGCAGCACGAGGCTGTTTTTCGTAATGATGCCGACGGGGTGGCGGTATTTCCAAAAAACTTCCAATATCTGCCGCGTGATGCGGAGCTTGCGCTCGATGGGCTGATAGCAGTCGGTATTGCCGGCCAGCATGATAGTAGCTGCCTTCCATTTGGGCGATTTGAGTTGCTCGGCGAGTAGCTGCGGCGCATTTTTTTTCACCAGAATTTTTTGTTCAAAATCGAGTCCGGCGCTATAGCCCCAATATTGGTGAGAATTGCGCGCATAGCAGTAAATACAGCCGTGTTCGCAGCCCTGATACGGATTCATCGAGTACTCAAGCGGAATATCCGGGCTGGGTACTTTGTTGACGATGGTTTTTGGGTGTACTTCTATAATTTGGGTTTTGATATTTATGTCTTCATCAGGCTCCATTTGCTCCCAGTCCACAGGGTTTTCGTCGTAAACGAGCTTGTGATATTTGTTTGCGGGATTGATTTGGGCGCCGCGGCCTTTTAAGAATTGATTTTTATTTTTCAAGCTAAAATTTTTCTCAAAACTAAATCAAATAATTTTAAATTAAAAACAAATTGTTTTTAAAATTTTGATATTCTAAAAAAATCAACCATTTCAAAAGTCAGATTTAAAATAGGTTTGGTTTATAAAAAATAGACCTCTATATTTGCCCCGCTTTACCGAAAAGCACTTTTTTTAACTAAAAAATTCTTTGAAAATGTTTGCAATTGTAACCATCGCCGGTCAGCAATTTAAAGTAGAGGAAGGCAAAAAGCTCTTCGTCCACCGGCTGGATGCAAATGAAGGCGATAAATTGGCCTTCGATCAAGTCCACCTTATTGATAATGGTGGCAACGTCAACCTGGGAAAACCGGTTGTCAAAGGTGCCAAAGTGAGCGCTACCGTACTCGGTCATGCAAAAGGCGATAAAGTGATTATCTTCAAAAAGAAACGCAGAAAAGGCTACAAATTGAAAAGAGGACATCGCCAGCAATTCACCCAAATCCAAGTTGATAGCATCGCCGGTTAATCGGGCAATCTCCTATTGACTTTAACCCAATTTTTTCATTAGAAAAATCAAAAAGAAATGGCACATAAGAAAGGGATGGGTAGTTCCGACAACGGCCGCGACAGTAAAAGCAAACGCCTTGGCGTCAAAATGTATGGAGGTCAGGTGGCTAAAGCCGGAAATATCATCGTGCGTCAGCGCGGTACAAGATACCACGTCGGTGAAAATGTTTATTTAGGAAAAGATTTCACCATACATGCAAAAATTGACGGAAAGATTAAATTTACGCGCGGATATAAAGATCGCGTTTTTGTACACGTCCTTCCCGAAATAGTGGAAGAAACCGTGGCAAAAGTACAAAAGCCGAAAGCAGCGGCTCCGAAAGCTACCCCGGTAGCTCCGCCCGTTGTAGAAGCGCCTAAGGCTGAGGAGAAATCTGAACCTTTAGCGGATTCGGCGGTTGTTGAAGAAAAGCCAAAAGCAAAAAAAGCAAGCGCTTCCAGTGGCGACGACCTGAAAAAAGTTGAAGGAATCGGTCCGAAAATAGAAAGTTTGCTAAATGATGCAGGAATTTTTACATTTGCAGAGCTTGCTGCCGCAGATGTTGAAAAAATCAGGGAAATCCTGGAAGCTGCAGGCAATCGTTATAAAGTACATGATCCGGGCACTTGGCCCGCGCAAGCAAAATTAGCCGCCGAAGGCAATTGGGACGAACTGCAAAAATTGCAGGATGAGTTGAAAGGCGGTAAATAGGTTGATTAAAGATGTTTTAGTTTTCATAGCTTTTTTGTGCCCTGCCCACCTACCAAAATCCGGGCAGGGTTTTTTTATCCGCTTACTTCCTTTTTTATCCTTGTCCATCCTTGTTGGTTTCTTTATTTTTGCCGCTCTTTTTTAAGATGCCGGATTTTACAGATTTTTGACCTGAGATTTTTTAATCTCCGCTTTTGTTTTCCTTTTTTTAAAAATTACCATTTCGTATGTACCGCGAGTTCAAGCATTTAGACCTGCCTTCGATTGATAAAGAGATCCTCGAATTTTGGGAAACCGCCAAAATTTTTCAAAAAAGCATTGACGAACGCCCCGCCGATCAGCCGTATATTTTTTACGAAGGTCCGCCCTCTGCGAATGGTATGCCCGGCATCCACCACGTCATGGCGCGCACGGTCAAGGACTTGGTGTGCCGCTATCACACGCTGAAAGGCAGGCGCGTGGAACGCAAAGGCGGCTGGGACACGCACGGTCTGCCCATCGAACTGAACGTGGAAAAAGAACTCGGTATCACAAAAGAAGACATCGGTACAAAAATCACCGTAGAAGAATACAACCGTAAATGCCGCGAAACGGTGATGCGCTTCAAAGACAAATGGGACGACATCACCCGCAAAATGGGCTATTGGGTGGACCTTGACAATCCTTACATCACTTTTGAAAATGAATATATCGAAAGCGTGTGGTGGATTTTGCAGCAACTTTACAATAAAGGTTTGTTGTACAAAGGCTACACCATCCAGCCGTATTCGCCGGCGGCGGGTACGGGGCTGAGTTCACATGAACTGAATCTGCCGGGAACTTACAAAGACGTGTCGGATACGACGGTAGTCGCGATGTTTAAAGTGATAAAAAATGTGCAGTCGGAATTTTTATTTGACAATGAAAATGAGGACGTGCGCATCCTCGCCTGGACGACGACACCCTGGACGCTCCCCTCAAATACGGCGCTGACCGTGGGCGGAAATATTCCTTATGTAAAAATCAAAACGGTCAATAAATATACCGACGCGCCGGTGAGCGTGATCCTTGCAAAAGACTTGACAGGAAAATGGCTTGGCGGCAAAAATCAGCCGGAAATTCTGGAAGAAAGCGAGGCATTCCCGGGTAAAAAACTGAACGGCATTCGCTTTGAACAACTCCTGCCTTTCGGCAATGAAATCGAACCGCTGAACGGTGCGACGGATGCTTTCCGCGTGGTGTTGGGAGATTTCGTTACCACTGAAGACGGTACCGGAGTGGTGCATACGGCGCCAAGTTTTGGTGCAGACGACCGCCGCGCCGCACAGGCAAACGGCATTGGCACGCTGACTTTGGTGGACAAGCAGGGAAAATTCCTGCCGACCGTGGGCGAGTTTTCCAACCGTTATGTGAAAAATTATCTCGACGATCCGGATTATGTCAACGTGGATGTGGACATCGCAGTGAAATTGAAACTGGAAAATAAAGCCTTCAACGTCGCCAAATACAATCACAATTACCCGCATTGCTGGCGGACGGACAAACCGGTTTTGTATTACCCGCTTGATAGTTGGTTCGTACGCGCCTCCTCGGTAAAAGAGCGCATGTACGAACTCAATCAAACCATCAACTGGAAGAGATCGGAAGAGCACACGTCTGAACTCCAGTC
>CALMIT010000229.1 GCA_937864255.1 uncultured Saprospiraceae bacterium | reverse complement strand
AGGATTTTACGCATATAACCGACTGTGGTAAAAAAGACGGAAATATTTCTATATCAACAAATTATAGCGGAAACGCCGCCCTGGAATTTTCGATAGACGGCGGAAATAGTTGGCACAGCGACGCCGTTTTTTCCGGACTCACCGGCGGCGATTATTTAATAAAAGTGCGGGCAACCGACGGTAGCTGCACGGTAGAAGGGCAGACGATAAAAATAAAAACTCCCTCCGCGCCACAAATCGCCGATATAGTTTATGTGCATCCGGGCGATTGTAAAAAAGCGGATGGAAAACTACTTTTTATAAAATCAGACACGATTCCTTTTGAAATCAGTCTCGACGGCGGGTTGAATTTTGCTAAAAACAACTTCTTCACAAAACTTGAAAAAGGCTCTTATTTTTTAAAAGTACGCAACGAAGACGGCACTTGCCTGACCGATCTGGGAACAGTCGTTTTGACAGAACCGGCAGGCCCGTCTATCGAAAATATCACTGAAACACACCCGGCTACCTGCGTATCGAAAGACGGAGCTATCGTTATCGCCACAAAATCCGGCGCGGGTCAGGCTTTGCATTGCAGTATAGACGGCGGCGTTTCCTGGCAACAACTGGATGATTTTCAAAACCTGGGTCAGGGCAATTACCCGACGATGGTGCGCAATGCCGACAAAACATGCGAAGAACACGGGCCGACAGTGGCTTTGAAAAGCACGAATGATCCGGTTACTATTACCATAAATGCCCAAAAACCGGATTGCGGACTTTCAAATGGATTCGTAGAAATACAGGCCGACGGCGGAGTTAATTTGCAATACAGCATAGACGGCGGTGAAACCTGGCAGGATTCGGCGCAGTTTCACCAGATTGCGGCCGATCAGTACTACATCCAGGTCAGAGAGGCGGATCAAAATGATTGCCTCACGGATGGCGGCATTTATGTTTTGGAAGAAAAAGGACACCCGGTGTTTAATAGTTTCACCGCGGGGTCGCCGAGTCACTGCCTGAATGCCAACGGTTTTGTGGAAGTTGACGCCACCGGAAATGTTGGGCCTTTGCAATACAGCGCCGACGGCGGCTTTACCTGGCAGAACCAGCCTTTATTTACCGGCTTGAATAGCGGTAATTACCAGTTGATGGTCAGGTATGCCAACGGAAGCTGCGCGATAGAAGGCGACGAAGCTATTTTGGCTGCGCCCGGAGCGCCGGTAGTGGCAAAAGTTTTTACCACTGACCCGGAGTGTTCCGAAAACAACGGCATCATTACTATAAGCGCTACCACGCCCGCTGCGGCTCTCGAATATTCGATTGACGGAGGGCAGCACTGGGTGGCAGATTCAGTCTTTTCAGATCTTGCGTCCGGCCTTTTTGAGGTTTTGGTCAGAAATGAAGACGGCGTGTGTCAGGCCTCCGGCGGCATCATGGAATTATCGGAGCCGCTGCAAATTGAAGTGGAAGAAATTTTTACCAAAAACCCGGATTGTTTTGCGGATGACGGCAGGGTAGAGATTAAGTTGGAAAATGAATTGCCGGGCATCACCGAATATAGTCTGAACGACGGAGCGGTGTGGCAAAGCTCCAATGTTTTTGAAAACCTGCCGCACGGCAATTTTAAAATGAAAGTCAGAAATATGTCTTCGGGCAATTGGTGTCAAACAGATGCCGGAGAAATTGTTCTGACCAAACCCACGCCCCCGGGCTTTAATATTTCATTGGCAAGCCCCAGCGATTGTGGTGAAAATGACGGACGCATCCGGGTGACGGCCAGCGGCAATACCCCGGTAGAGTACAGCCTGGACGGGGATACCTGGCGTGCCAACGGATTTTTTACCGGATTGCCTGCGGGTACTTACCAGGCGCATGTGCGTTTTGCCGACGGCAGTTGCGAAGTGACCAGCAATACTTTGACTTTGACTGCGCCGGTCAGCCCGGTGCTTGATTCGGTATATTTACAACATCCCGACTGTTTTGGAAATGACGGCGCTATTACCATAGCTGCTGACAATGGCAGCGGAGATTTTGAATATTCAATAGACGGTGGAGCGCAGTGGGGCATTGAGTCTGTTTATGAAAATTTGGAAGCAGGCGTTTATGATATCCGCGTACGCAATTCGGACGGCAGTTGTGAAGTTATCGCCGGCTTGCGAACACTGGTACAGCCTGCGATGCCCGGCATTACGATCATCAATCCGACCATGCCCGATTGTGGTTTGGAAAATGGTCAATTGGAAATTATCGCAGAGCTGGGCGGAGAGCCGCTCAATGTACTCGAATACAGTGTTGATAATGGTAATCATTGGCAGACTTCCAATGTGTTTGATAATCTCCGCGCAGGAAATTACCGCATCATGCTGCGGAGAAACGACATTTTGTGCGAGGTGGACGGTGGTGTTTTCAGCCTCGCTGCTCCTGAATCGCCCAGGATAGTTTTGGTAGAACCCGCATCGCCGAGCAATTGCGGAATGACGGACGGTTATATCGAAATTTTTGCCACGGGCCGCAATGGCGTGCCAAACAGTGGTTTGGAGTATAGTATAAATGACGGTGCTACCTGGCAAGCCAGCCCGGTTTTCCAAAATCTGGGCGCCGGCAATTATCAGGTGAAAGTGCGTTTCAATGATGGCTCTTGCGAGGTGACCGGCGCAATATACCAGTTGACCGAGCCTGCTGCGCCGCAAAGAACGGCTTTGCAGGTGGAACAACCCGACTGCGACCGCCAGAACGGTACTTTACAAATTGCCGGAAGCGGCGACGGACACAGCCCGCTGGAATACTCAATAGACGGCGGTGCAAATTGGGCGGCAAACGGCACATTTAGCGGAATCGGAGCCGGACAGGTAAGTATCATGATTAGATACGCTGATGAAACTTGTCCCACGGTGGACACAGTTTTTCAAATAACTGCCAAAAATCAGCCGGTAGTTGCGGGCATTCAGTCTGACGAACCGAGCGGCTGCGATGCGCAGGATGGCAAAATTACTATAAACGCCAGTGGTTATATGAGCCTGGAATACAGCCTGAATGAGCAGGATTGGCAGGCTTCAAATATTTTT
>CALMIT010000228.1 GCA_937864255.1 uncultured Saprospiraceae bacterium | reverse complement strand
CCGGACCGGGAGCGCTTGGTTCGGTATTATTATGTTCTCTGTCTCTGATCATCATCGCATTTGTATCCGGATTCCACTGTAGCATCCCGCTCACAGAAGAAGCGGAAGCCTCTTCCTGCGGAGGAAAAGCGTCAAAAGGAGCATGCAAAGTCCATCCCGCTCCCCGCAACTCTGAAATGTTGTGCCAATAAGTCGAAGTTCCCTGCGCCGAAGTATGCAGGGCAGTCCAGTACAGATTTGCGCCTTTCAGAAAAACCTCTCCTTTTACATTTCTTTGCAATTCCCTAATATCTTCTAACAACCCGGCAAGTTCCGGCGAACAAATATTACAAGGGCTTCTGGAAAAATTTCTCAACTCGATGTATTCAATTTCCGCCATCAAATCTTCCCTTGAGCTAAGCCAATTAATAAATTGATGTTCGGCATGACTGACATTATTTCCCGCCTCTTCGTTGGAAATATTCCAGGTAAACGCTTCTATAATCCTGCTTCGCTGCACATTTCCCTGAGAAAGCACTTCGCCCCCTCGCGGCACATTCGTCCGGTTGTCCGCCACCGCAATATCTCCGGCATTAATTTGCACATCCCGCACCAAAGTCAACCGAACTGCAGTGCGCACCGACCGGCCGCGGGGAACATTTTCAACCAAACGGCTGGTAAATTTACCCAAGGGAAATTTTGGACTTGCTTCTGCAAAAAGGGTATAATCTCCACTCCTGGCGTCGTATTCCAATTCCAGATTTTTTAATCCGTGCCCGTGCAACTGGTTTTCTATCCTGAGAATCAATGCCTCCGTTTCTTCCAGCGAATGCGTCGTGTTGCCAAAGACTTCGTTTACATCCTCCAAAGTTTCCTGCCGAACATTCTGACTGTTTTCTTCTTGTGTTTCCGTTTGGTTTTCACCAACTGCTGTTTCTTCTTCACTGATAATTCCTTTTATCAATAAAGCGCGATTATGATTGTTTAAAGTTTCCATTTCCGCATTTACCCGCCATTCCTGACCTTGCGGGCGTACCGTTAGCCTGTTGAAACGGAAACGGGTTCTGATATCAGCTAAAGCAGCTTCAAGGGCAGCGCGATCCAGTGGGCTTGTTTCAGATTGTTCGGCCAACTGTCCGAGTGCCTGCATACCTTCTCCAAATCGTCTTTGTACTTCCGGGGAAGGCGGCGTCGCAGGTTGACCTTCCTGATGAGCGGTAGCGGGTTGCCCTTCGGGAGGATTGCCCTCCGTGTCGGTCAATTGCGGCGCATCCGAGCCTGTCTCTTCGGACGGCGCTTCAGTAAATGTTCCCTGGTGTTCTTCATCGCTGGCCTGCGCCGGAGGCACATGGTCATTGATCAAATCGGTCATGAATCTTTCGCTATTGAAATCCACTTCACCGAAAGTAATTTCAGGCATTTCGCCGGAACCGAGCACATAATCCAAATCCGCCCCGATACCAAATTCACCCGGCAGGGGGTATTCCAATTCACCGAGCGGCCAAGTCCATCGGTCGTCAGAAAGCGGCGACCACCAGGGAGCATCTAATTCTACAAACAAGTCGCCACCCAAACCCAGGAAAGGTTGCGCCCCAATCTCCAAATGTCCGTTAAAATAAAATTCACCTTCGCGACCTGCTTCCGGATCGGCGTTTTCGCGGTAGCCGATAGTCGGCGTAGCTTCCACATATCCCCGGATACCGGCCAGAGCATTTACCCCGATGCCCGCTTTGATGTCGTGTCCCAATAATTCAACGCCGACACCGCCCTCGGCTCTCAGGCGCAAACCTGCAAAAGCAGAAATATTCAGGGAAGCCTGTAAACTGAAGGCATTAAATACTGCCGGGTCGGTAGAAAAAGTGCCCGTCACGCGGATGTTGTAAATTTTTGCCGGGCCCAATTTTGCCAAAGCGTCCATACCGATATTCGTAAATAGAAAAACATTTCCGACCAAAGGCACGCCGTATAAAGTCCTGATTTCAAAAGTGAAAATATTGCGTACAAAATCCCTTTGTGGGAAAAGTTCTATTTCTGCGGGCGGAGTAATTTCTCCCTGGATCGTCACATGTCCTTCATTGTCAATAATGACCATAGCACGCCCTGTCATCCATTCCGTAAATCGAAAATCCACTTCGCCCCAGCCGGCCAGCGCCCGCCGGCCTGATGGAGGCGTTCCAGACTCTCCGCCGGTCGCCGCATCCATGGCAGACTGGTTAATTAATTCCGGCGGCAGGTTCTCTCTCGCCACATTTCGGGCAGTGCGCTCAACCGTGACCAAAAGTGTCACCTCTCCGCTCAATTTTTCCGTATCATAACGCACGGCGCCGCGAATATTTACTACGCCATTTTCATACCTCGCATGAACGCTCCCGCCAAAATTTGCGATTTGAACTACCAGGTCGCCTTCCGCAATCAAGCTCCCCTCTTCAGTCCTTTCTATTGTAATATTGGCAGGTTCACAATGAGGAATATTGATCGCCGCATTCCCGCTGAAAGTTAAATTCTGATTGACAAAACCGAAGCTCACCTGCCCGTCAATAAAACCGCCGATTCTCACGGGAATGCCATTTATTTCCAAGCGGATATTGCCCGCATCTATCTGGTTAACAACCGTCGGAATGCGTTGCACATTCAGTCCCAGCCAGCCAAATTCCTGCGGATGCTGCCGCAACCAGTTTGGGAAAGCTGATACATTCGGAGTACCCCTGCCTGTACCTATCGAGACATATCCTTCCACCCTGTTTTCTCTTATTCTAACTACCAAAACCGGCGTCACGCCGGCATTGACCAAAGGCTGCAAAAAAGGTAATGGAAGCGGAATGGATTAATGCTCGCCGCCCTGCTGGCGGTAGTTCCCCCGCCGTTTTTCCATACGTAAATTGCCGGAAGCGACATTGCCAAATCTTACCGGCACATCTGCTCCCCGACGGTTGGCTTCGATTTGTTGCGCCGTTGCATCGTCGGGTATGAAAGTGCCGCTATCCAGATTGGTGACAGTAACCGGTCCCGGAGCAGTAGCACCCGGCGTTTCCGGCTCGCCCGATTTTTGTACTTTTCTGCCTACGCCGCCCTGCTGTGCCGTGTGCGTCAATTCATGCGCCAGCAAGTGCTGCCCTTCCCGGCTTTCCGGCTGGTATTTCCCTTCATTAAAATAAATGTCGTTGCCGTGGGTAAATGCTCGCTCATTGAGGTCGTTGCTCATTTGCACAGCGTCGGCGCCGGTGTGAATACGTACTCCCGAAAAATCAGCGCCCATACCCGATTCCATTGAATTTTTGACGGGATTAGGCAATGACGCACCGACGCCGGAAGTACTTTCCAACCTGCTTTCCAGCGCATCGGGCACTTCTGTGGGTGCTGCATCTGACTTTGTCTGTACTTGCTCCTCCTCTTCCGGCCCGGATTCTTCGCTGCGCTGCAATTCTTCCTCCCCGCAATCGGAACATTGTGTCTGAATTAACCTTGAAATTTGAGTCGTAGCAGGAATGGCGGCAGTTTGATTGGGAGCGGTGGAGTCTTTTCCAAAATTATTTTCAACTACTTTATCGGCGACTGCGTCTGCTTCTTTTTCATATTGATCGCCGGGTTGATTTACCT
>CALMIT010000227.1 GCA_937864255.1 uncultured Saprospiraceae bacterium | reverse complement strand
GGCGTATTTGGAGAAAGGAGCAGCGTACAATTTGAAGGATTTGCCGATAAGGCAGACCTTATTGACCCGCTTACTTTGCAATACAAAAACAGAATAGTGGATATTGACCGTTTTGAAAGTAAAACCAGCGAATTGCGCCTTTTGCACCATTATCAAATCGGCAGCAAAAAAAATGTGGCGTCGGCGGGTATCAGGTATTTTGACAACGATATGCACCGCAGGCAGCAGGGAAAAGGTACCACCGGAACAGATTATGACCTCACGCTGACCGGCGATTTTGGACGCGACATGTATTACAGAAGCAACAGTATCGCCTTTTCCGTGGAAAATATGATTTACCTGACTTCCAAATTCACCGTATCGCCCGGATTCAGGTATGAGTACGGCAAAACTGACATGCTGGGCTATATCAGCTACCTCGATCCGCAAGATATTCCTAATGAAATCAAGCACCGCGTACCTGCTTTCGGTCTGAATTTGCAATATAAATTTGACGACTATTCCAGAGTTTATGCGGGCATTTCGCAGGCATACCGTCCGGTGCTTTTTAAAGACATCGTGCCCGGCTCTACACTCGAACGCGCCAACAAAGACCTCAAGAATGCCTTCGGTTACAATGCCGAAATCGGCGTCAGCGGCCGCCTGAAAGAATGGCTGAAATACGACCTGACTTATTTTCAAATTCAATACAACAACCGCCTGGGCAATCTGGTGCTGACGGATGGCAACACGAGTTATATTTACAAACCCAATACCGGCAACAGCCGTACCAACGACGTTGAGTTTTATACAGAAGTAACGCCTTTCAAAACCCGGACGACGATGATCTCGTTCTTTACCGCCACGGCCTGGATGAACGCCGTTTACGACGACGCGCAACTGGCAGTAGGTAGTGAAAATGCTGACGTCAGCGGTAACAAAGTAGAAAGCGTGCCGGAATGGATCAGCCGCAGCGGACTCAGCTTTGCATACAAAACCTTTAAGGCAAATTTGCAATACAGCTACGTGGGTGAAACGTATTCGGACCCCACCAACACCGAAACGCCGACCGCCAACGGTGCAAAAGGAATCGTACCGGCCTACGGCGTTTGGGATTTGAATATGTCAGTGGCATTCGGCGGGCATTTGCTGCTGAGGGCAGGTATCAACAATCTTTTTGATAAACAATATTTTACAAAAAGACCTCTGTTTTATCCCGGACCAGGAGTGTGGAGTTCAGACGGAAGAGGCGTAGTAGTTTCCCTGGCAGTTAAAATTTAAAATTTCCGGTAAGCAGGGATTGAGTACTATTTTTCAATTCCTGCTTACCAAACCTTTCTTTCTTATCAATTCCAGGTCGGCTACTTTCTTTCCTACCTGCCTGCCGACGCGTAATCCTTCTTCACAATCCATCCGAAAATGTACGCCGAGCAGAAGCCGTGAAAAAGCATTTTCGTCCGCCATTTCCGAAAAGGAATAAAAATAGCGAGGCTTTCCCTGAAATTCTTTTCGCTCTTCATGGCAATGATCTTCGATAAAAAAATCGTCGCCCAAA
>CALMIT010000226.1 GCA_937864255.1 uncultured Saprospiraceae bacterium | reverse complement strand
AAGTCAATTGTCGGTCAACATTACCGGAGGTAATCCGGGCGGAGCAATTGCCTGGTCGGGTAGTAACGTAAATTCCGCCGGTATTTTTGAAACAAACCTGCCGGGCGATTACAGGATAGTTTACACTTATTCCGAACAAAATTGCTTCTATGCAGATTCGACGATTTTGAAAATCTACCCGGTTCCTGACGCCGATTTTGAAATTGATCCGGTGATTTGTGCGGGTTCGATGGCAACTATCAATTTTACGGGTATTTCGTTGCCGGGCTTGAATTATTTTTGGGATGTACCCGGCGGAAGCCCGTCGCAACTGGCCGGTCCGGGGCCGCACCGCGTTACTTTTGCGCAAAGCGGCAATGCCCGAGTCGGGCTGTTTACAGAAGCCAACGGCTGTCGCTCCGCACAGCAATTTGAGACCTTGCAAATAGATGCGCCGCTTGCTTTGCCGCAGGTGCAATGTACGAGCAGTCCCACCTCTGTTGAATTTTGCTGGAATGTCGATCCTGCGGTCAGTGATTACCAGGTATCAATATCGTCCGGGCAAACCGGCAATCAAACCGGCAATTGTATTTTGTTTACTCAAATCATACCCAACACGGAAATTTCCATCACACTGACTGCCACGGGAGCCAGCGTGTGCGGCCCAGTGGTGGTTAATGCCACTTGCAGCGCCGACGACTGTCCCGATGTAAATCTTTTTTCGCAGCCCGTTCCCCCGGTTTGTCTGACGGATACGGCGCGCGCTTTTTCGGTGCAGCCTTTCGTCAGTGCTGACTTTTCTGACGGCACGCCGCTTTGGTCGTGGTCGGGCGCAGGCGTGAATACCACGGGCGTTTTTGATCCGCAATCGGTTGGCGCGGGCAGGCAATTTTTAACTGTGAATTACACGCTTTACGGCATTTGTAATTATGAAAAAGAAATTGAAGTAGTCGTCAATCCGCTTCCACTTGCCGATGCGGGCGCCGATCAAACGCTTGATTGTGCTTTTAATGCCGTCCAAATAGGCGGCTCCGCCAATGCCGGCAACGCTCCCACCGTACGTTATCAATGGTTGAACGGAATTGTGGACGAGCCGGACTTTTCCATTACGGCGACGAGCCGGGCGGGTGTTTATATTTTGCAAAGCGAAGACGCGATCAGCGGTTGCGTTGCTTTTGATACCGTCGAAATTTTTGCGGCTACTAATTTCCCGGAATGATGGCGTGATACGTGTGGATAGCGTGGAGAATGGCGAGGGTCCGTTTTTGTTTGCTTTCAATAATGAAATTTTCGGACAGCAGGATGTGTTCAGGAGCCTTGGACCGGGCACGTACACTGTGCTGGTGCAGGACGCAAATTTTTGTAAAGACAGCGTTTCTTTTACTATCACCCAGCCCGATCCGGCCAGTGTGCAAATCGTGATGTACCTCGACAATCAGGTAATTCCCGACAATGGCACTATTGAGTGGGGCGACTCGATTGAATTGGAAGCCTTCACCAATTTTGCGCCCGAACTGCTGACGCTTGTGGATTGGGAGCCGGAAGGATTTATACCAAATTGCGATTTTCGGGAAAATTGCCTCGTTATCAGGGCTGCGCCGACCGGGCGAACGGAATTTTCTATCCGCATAGCCAATGAAAATGGCTGCCCTGCCGAAGACCGCACCACCATTAATGTGGTAAAAACGAGACCGGTGTATATCCCGTCGGCTTTTTCGCCAAATGATCAAAACAGTATCAACGATATGTTTCTGATCTACGCCGATCCGCAGATAGTGACACGAGTCAAATCGTTTTTAATTTTTGACCGCTGGGGTGAAACGGTTTTTGAAAATTACTCTTCCCCACCCTCCCCATTGGACAACACCCGTGGGTGGGACGAAAGTTTCAGGGGCGAATTTGTCAACCCCGCCGTATTTGTGTATTTCGCCGAAGTAGAATTTGCGGACGGCACCACCGAATTATATAAAGGTGATGTGACAGTGAAGTAAGTTTATAAATAAAAGTACTTTCCGGTGCGGGCAATCATGATTGCCCGCACCGGATTTTTCATAAATGAAAACCCGCCTAATCCGTTCATTTTCAAAAACTTGTCACTTTATAGCTGTTGCAAAAACATTTTTGTGGTTTTGTTTTTGCGAGCATTTTGGGCTTTGATTACTCATTTCCATCTTTTTTCCCAATTTTTGCTTTTCAATCGAATACAACCGGCGGTTTTAATTTTGAAAAAAAGTTTTTCTAAAAAATGAAGCCGCCCGGACTCTTTCACATCACCAACCCAACTTTTTTAAATGGAACAACCGAACATCATCGAAAACAAAGAGCTGAATATCTGGGAGGCGCTTTTGCCTGTATTTGTTTTGATGGCTATGCTGGCTTTCAATGTGTATGTTTTTAAAGACGACGCCATCAGCGGCTCCAACCAGTTTGTGTTGCTTTTGGGCGGCGCGGTGGCAGCCATTGTCGGCTTCAGAAATAAAGTCAGTTACATGACCATGCTCAACGAAGTAGCTGAAAACATAAAATCTACCACAGGCGCTATTCTGATTTTGTTGATGGTGGGTGCGCTTGCGGCTTCGTGGCTCATCAGCGGCATCATTCCTTCGATGATTTATTTTGGCTTGCAAATATTGAGTCCTTCTATTTTTTTTCCGGCCACAGTGGTGATTTGTTCTATTATTTCGGTGGCTACGGGAAGTTCATGGACTACCTCGGCTACGGTCGGCATTGCCCTGGTCGGCATCGGAAATGCTTTGGGTTTTCCTCCGGGAATGACGGCGGGCGCCGTGGTATCCGGGGCTTATTTTGGCGACAAAATTTCGCCGCTTTCCGACACGA
>CALMIT010000225.1 GCA_937864255.1 uncultured Saprospiraceae bacterium | reverse complement strand
TTCCTGTTGCAAAGTCGAAGTGGTAAAAGGCGCGGCCGGCTTGCGGCGGGCAGGTTTTACCTCGATGTTGTTTATTTTAAAATCTGCACCGATGCACTTTTTCAAAAAAGTCTCGGCTTCGGCGATTTGGTCAAATTTTTCGGGCAGTTCGGCTTTCAAATCCACCTGTTTGCCCTGGTCGTTTTTGACTTTGAAAAGGGCGACGATTTTGTAAAAATTTTCCACTTTAAAATTCTGAATCTCGCGCTCCTTTTCCACCAGCAATTTGACCGCGACGGACTGCACGCGCCCTGCCGAAAGATTGCCTTTCACTTTTTTCCAAAGCACTTCCGAAAGTTCGTACCCCCCCAGCCGGTCGAGCACGCGGCGCGCCTGTTGCGCGTTCACGAGGTCGAGATCCAACGTGCGCGGTTTTTGAATGGCCGACTGGATCGCCGGTTTGGTAATCTCCCGAAACACGATGCGTTTGGTCGTTTTTTCATCCAAATCCAGCACCTTGCAGAGGTGCCAGGAAATCGCCTCTCCCTCGCGGTCTTCGTCGGTAGCGAGCCAGATGGTTTCTGCCGTAGCCGCGTATTCTTTCAGTTCCTTGACGAGCTTGCGCTTGTCGGGCGTGATGACGTACTTGGGCGAAAAGTTATTCTCGATATCCACGCTCAGATTTTTCTTTTCCAAATCGCGGATATGACCATAACTCGATTTTACAGTGAAGTCTTTGCCGAGATATTTCTCGATCGTTTTAGCTTTGGCAGGCGACTCAACTATCAGTAAATTTTTAGGCATATTGGATGAAATTTTTAGCTCCTTCCCGCCACCGCTGTTTTCAAAAAGACAGGCAGCGTGAGAATTTTGGAAGTGCAAAAGTAAAAAATCAGATAAAACGCAAAGGATTTTCAGGCATTCCGTCAAAAAATTGATATTCGGCTAACTTCGCCACGAATAAAAAATCCGCCTCATGGCTCAAAAACAAAAAAGAATCTTTCAGCCCGACAGCCACTATTTTCTTGAAGGACCGCACAGCCGTTCTTATGAATTGGGCTTTGCTTTCCGGGTATTTTTCCAGTTTATAAAAGGTCTCCGGGCTTTGCACTTTGTCGGGCCTTGCGTCACCGTTTTCGGCAGCGCCCGCTTCAAAGAGGGACACGTTTATTATGAAAAAGCGCGGGAAGTCGGCCGCGCGCTGGCGGAAATTGGTTTTACCACCATGACCGGCGGCGGGCCGGGTGTGATGGAAGGCGCCAACCGCGGCGCGTACGAAGCGGGCGGGAAGTCGGTGGGCTGCAACATCCAACTGCCTTTCGAACAAAAACCAAATCCGTACATGCACAAATGGGTGACCATCCGCTATTTTTTCGTGCGCAAAGTGCTGTTGCTCAAATATTCTTACGCCTTCGTCATCCTGCCCGGCGGCTGGGGCACCATGGACGAAATGTTTGAAACGCTCACCCTGATCCAGACGGGCGTGATTCACAATTTTCCGGTGCTGCTGATGGGCACGGATTATTACCAACCGCTGTGGAATTACCTGCAAGGCATGGTCGAAAAAGGCACCATTTCGGAAAAAGACCTGCAATACATTCATTTCTCCGACGACGTGGAGGCGGGCATGGAACACATCCGCAGCTACATCGCCGATAATTATAAAATCCGCAAAAAAATGCGACCGATCAGTTGGTTGCTGGAGCGGGGATGATAGCAGATGTGAGACTTTTAGATTTTTAGATGTGAGACTCTTAGATGCCAGACAAAAGCTCGTCTCATATCTCACATCTCATATCTGGCATCCGGCATCTAAAAATCACAGTCATAAGTTTATTTTTGCGGTATTCCTTTTTTGAAAAAAGCAGACAGTCATGCAAAAAAACCTGGTCATTATTGGGGCGATAGCGCTCACGCTTTGGGTTTATTGGTACTTCAGCGGTGAAAACGCTTTCACTGCCCCCGCCCGCACGCCGAAAACCGCGCCGCTTACTTTTGAAATCGCAAAACTGGAAAAACACTTCGGCGACTGCCCCGCGCCCGACCAGCGCTGCCTCACCGTGAAACTCGAATACCCGGTGGCGCAGGGCGGCGCTGACAGCGCCCGCGAAGCCATCAACCGCGTCATCCGCGAAAACATCATCGGCTCCCTCCAACTCGGCGACCAGGAAATAAATCTCGACATGCACATTGACACCGCGCTGGCCGACCTCGCCGACGAATACCGGGACTACCTCGAAGAACTGCCCGACTTCGGCATGGGCTGGGAACTCGAAACCACCGGACAGGTGATGTTCCAAAATGATTCGGTAGTGTCCGTTTCGATGAGCAACTATGCCTTCACGGGCGGCGCGCACCCCAACAGTTACCTGAGCATTTACAACTTCGACCCGCGCAGTGGCCGCCGCCTCGGCTGGACCGACTTCGTGCCCGACACGCTGGCTTTCAAAAAAATCGCCGAAGCGGAATTCCGGAAAATACACGAGCTGAAACCCGCCGACAACCTCGAAGACGCCGGCTTCTGGTTTCCGGAAAATCAATTCACGCCTACGTGGTCGGACCGACCGATATGACTATCAAGCAGTAAATGCGGGGTTGGCTGTTCGGTATTGGGTATTGGGTATTGGTCTTTAGGAGTTGGTCTTTGGTGAAAATCTCTGCGCGCTCTGCAACTCTGCGAGAAAACCTTTCGGGCCCTTTGTGCAAATTCCTTGCGCCCTTTGTGGTTTGATTTTTTTGACCACGAAGGCACAAAGGCAACACAAAGATCACTGCGCGCTCTGCGACTCTGCGAGAAAACCTTTCGTGCCCCTTGTGCAATTCCTTGCGCCCTTTGTGGTGTATTTTTACCACGAAAGCACAAAGGAAACAAAGCCCGCCAGACAAGCTTTTAAAATTTACGCGGTAAAACAATTCCGAAAACAACGCAGGTATTATCTTTAGCACGGCACCCGATACCGGCTACTCAACACTCGTCATTCGGAAAACTCGTCATTCGTAATTCGTCACTCAAAAAACTCGTCACTTAATATCTATGTCAAAACGCGCAAAACGACTCATCGCAAAAGAAAAGGAAGAACGCAGCGGCAGGCTCGACCTCGGCTTTTGTGGGTTGACCGACCTGGAACAAATACCCGAACTATTCGACTGCACCTGGCTGGAGGAATTGATTTTGAGCAATAGCTGGTGGGATATGGAGGAAAGAAAATGGATTGACAGCCAAAACAAGGGGGAAAAAAATTTCATCGCTGCCCTCCCACCCGCCCTTTCGAAATTGGAAAACTTAAAAACGCTAAGGGGTGGGGGCGATTATTCTCCATCATTTCGTATATCCGATATCAGCGTTTTACAAAACCTCTCTAAACTCACTTCACTCGATATCCGCGACAATAAAATTCAGGATGCCAGCTTCCTCCAAAAGCTCACTAAACTCAATTCACTCGACATCAGCAACAATCAAATTCAGAATGCCAGCTTCCTCCAAA
>CALMIT010000224.1 GCA_937864255.1 uncultured Saprospiraceae bacterium | reverse complement strand
CCGACAACAAACGACTGGAACCCAAAAACTGGAAATTGTTTCCCGCTGACGGATCCATTTCTACGCTGAGCCAGTATTCGTCATTTGACCAGCCGATATTTATAAAATCGCCGGACTGCACAGCACCTTGCCCCACATTGAGCGAAAATACGCCAAAATCGCCGACCATGACCGTGTGTATTTCCGAATAGGCAATCGTCCCTGCCGCGCCGCCTTTCAGCACGGAAAGGCGCAAAGCAATCTGTTGATTTTTAATAATATCGCCGCCTGCGGTGCGTGCAACACCTTGGTACTTAAAACTTTGCGGAGCCTGTGCCTCCAGGCGAGCGGAGTTTATAAATAAAAGTATAAACAGGCTGAAAAGAATCTTTTTCATGATTTTGATTTTTAAAAATGAAAAACCGGTTTAGCGGCCGGCCTTTTGAATTTTGAAAGTCCGAAAGCGCGTGCCGCCTTCCGTTATTGAAAGCAGGTATATGCCGGCCGGCAATTGTCCGAGGTCAATCACGGCCGTTTTTTCAAACCTTGTTTTCAAAATATTTTGGCTTAAAAGGTCATACAGGTTGATTTCGAGCGCTCGCGGGTGCGTGGTTCGAATGGTCAGAAATTCTACTGTAGGGTTTGGAAAAGCTTCGCATTGAAAATCAGGAAAAGGCGGTTCAAATACGGCTGTGATGCGGTCAAAATTTTGCTGAAAGCCTTGTTGCAAAAAAAGAGCGCCGGAGTAGCTTTCCACCACTGGTTCGCCCAGCGTCCAATCCAGTATTAAGGAACTATTTGAAAAGGTACCACCTGCAGCAGCTGTCACCTCCCTGAGCAAAGTCTGGGCTGAGAGCGATGCGCCGAAAAAGAGAAATTGGAGCAAAAAATAGAATTGATTTTTCATAAGTAAAAAGCATTTATTGGTTCAAAAATGCTTTCAAACTCTTTTTTCAAAAAGCAGAATGAGTATTCTGTCCGTCCGGATGAGTATTCGTCAAATCACAAGCGATCATCATTAAAATCACGCCGTTAAAAGAAGTTTGGTTTGTTTCTTTTCAGGTGGGTTTGTTTTGAAAAAATTATTCTGAATACCACCGATCCAATCTTCCAAAACTATATCTACTTTCCGCATCATTTACACCGAATCTATTAACCTAAACCAACTTTTTAACATGAAAAGCCAGATTTTACTTTTCGTATTTTCTCTTTTTTGCGTCTGCGCTTTCGCGCAAAAAACGACCATAACGGGCACAGTGAAAGACCTGCACGATCAAACCATTTTTGCAGCCAACATTATTGAAAAAGGAACCAACAACGGCACTATTTCTGACTTGGACGGCAGCTTTTCGATTGACGTTTCCAGCCCGAATGCGGTTTTGCAAATCAGCTACATCGGCTACGCCAACCAGGAAATCGCACTCAACGGACAGACCAATTTGAATATCGTGATGAGCGAAGGCGTAGCGCTGGAAGGCGTGGAAATAGTCGGCTCGCGCAGTCTCAACCGCACTATCACCGATTCGCCGGTCGCCATTGATGTAATCGAAATCGGCGATCTCGCCCGCAACACCGGACAAGTGGAAATCAACCAAATGCTGCAATACGCAGCGCCTTCTTTCAATGCCAACGTACAATCGGGCGCCGACGGCGCCGACCATATTGACCCTGCTTCCATACGCGGTCTCGGTCCCGACCAGACGCTGGTGCTGCTCAACGGAAAGCGCCGCCACCAGTCCTCTTTGATAAATATTTTCGGATCGCGCGGGCGAGGCAATACCGGCACCGACCTGAATGCCATCCCAACTGCCGCTATCGAACGGATCGAAATCTTACGCGACGGCGCCAGTGCCCAATACGGCTCGGATGCGATCGCCGGCGTGATCAATGTGGTGATGAAATCCAGCGTGAATGAATTTTCCGGAAGTGTGAACGGGGGCATGCGCAATGCAAAAGCACCCAGCGATTTGGACGTTTTGAACACGGAAGATTTTGACGGACAAACTTTGCAAGTCAATGGCAATTACGGCGTGCGGGTAGGGGAGAGCGGATTTGTAAATATGACTATGGATTACCTGACCAAAGAGCAAACCAACCGCGTGGCTGACCCCGCCAAATTTGACATTTACCGCGAAAAATTCGGCGACGCGGGACTGACCAGCCTGGGTGCTTTTGTAAATTCAAAAATCGGCATTTCTGCCAATACCCATTTTTATGCTTTTGGCGGTTTTAATCACCGCAACACCGATGCTTTTGCCTGGACGCGCACGGCCGACGAAGACCGCAACGTACCTGCCATTTATCCCAACGGTTTTAATCCGCACATCACTTCCACCATCACCGACCGCTCTTTGAGCGCAGGTATCCGCTCAAAACTGGGCAAATGGGACGTGGATTTTAATAATACTTTTGGTGAAAATCGTTTTCATTACCACATCGACGGTACCCTTAATGCTTCTTTGCTGGAAAAATCACCCACGCGTTTTGACGCGGGCGGACACCAATTTAGCCAAAACACCACCGGGATGACCTTTTCGCAATATTTCCCGAATTCACTGAAAGGCATCAACCTGGCTTTCGGCGCAGAATACCGGATTGACAATTACCAGATTTTCGCCGGAGAAGAAGGTTCCTGGCGCAATTACGGCATCATTGACACAGTAATAAATGACAGGGTACAACAAATTGACGTGCTCGGCCGGCCGGGAGGCTCGCAGGGATTTCCGGGCGCGCGACCCGACAATGAAGTGGATGAAAACCGCACCAACTTGGGCGCTTTCGTGGATGCCGAATTTGATATTTCCGACGCCTTCATGATCGGCGCGGCGGTGCGTTTTGAAAATTACAGCGATTTTGGAAATACTTTTAATGCCAAATTGGCCAGTCGCCTGCAAATCACCAACGGGCTGGCCATCCGTGGCTCGGTCAGCACCGGATTTCGCGCGCCCTCGCTGGCACAGATTTATTACAATACCACTTTTACCGACTTCGTAAGCGGCGTGGCTACGGACAAAATCATCGCACGAAACAACAGTCCGATCACCCGTGCACTCGGTATTCCGGCGCTCAAAGAAGAAACTGCTACCAACGCCAGCCTCGGTCTGACCGCCAAATTTGGTTCTTTCACGGCAACCGTTGACGGATACTATGTGGACATCAAAGACCGTATCGTTTTGACCGGCGCTTTTGAAGATACCGACGACGTGATTGGCGGCGAGCTGCAAAAACTAGGCGTGGGTGCAGCACAGTTTTTCACCAATGCCATTGATACCCGCACCACCGGCGTGGATGTAATCCTGACCTGGTCAAAAATATTCGGCGCCAGCCGGCTCCGTCTGAGCCTTGCCGGCAATTTCAACAACATGGAACTCGGCGACATCACCACTTCCGAAAAGCTGAAAGGTAAGGAGGATATTTACTTCGGCAGCCGTGAGCAGCGCTTCCTGCTGGCTTCTGCGCCGGATCATAAAATCGGACTGACGGTG
>CALMIT010000223.1 GCA_937864255.1 uncultured Saprospiraceae bacterium | reverse complement strand
ATAGTACGGTACGCGGGTCAATACCGAGGCTGAATTTTTTATTTTGAAGGTTGTTGTCAATCAAAGCTGCCAGCAGGTTATGCGCTTTTTCGATAGCGGCAAAATCGCCGGTAAAATGCAAATTGATGTCTTCCATCGGCAGTACCTGCGAATAACCGCCGCCCGCCGCGCCGCCTTTGATACCGAACACCGGACCGAGCGAAGGTTCGCGCAACACCGCCGTCGTTTTTTTGCCGATGCGGTTCATGCCTTGCGCCAGACCGATGCTCGTGGTGGTTTTGCCTTCGCCCGCCGGGGTGGGGGAGATGGCCGTCACGAGGATCAGTTTATTCTTTTTCACTTTCTCCGGGTCAATCAGGTTGAGCGGCAATTTGGCGATATATCGCCCGTACGGGTGCAGGATTTCGCGGGAGAGTCCGAGTTGTTGTGCGATTTCTTCGATGGGGCGCAGGGTAGCCTGCCGTGCGATGTCGAGATCGGAAGCCATGATTTGGTTGTCGTTTTAATGATTGATTTTTCGAATTTTAAAAGAGCGGTCGTAAAGGTAAAAAAAATGGCAACTTGTGATAATGTGCTGATTTGCTGATATGCTAATGAGTTGATGGGATAATGAGTTGATGGGATAATGAGTTGATGTGTTAATTTGCTGATTTGCTGATGGGTTGATTTGGAATGTGACGCTAAGAGACCCACGCCTCTTCAGAGGCGAAAAAGTCTGGCATCTAAAAGTCTCACATCTAAGAATCTCACATCTAAAAATCACACCACCTTATCCGCACAATACGAGCTGGCGAAGGCGTCGGGCTTGGCTTTGAAAACGAAACCCATGCTGAGGATGTAGCCCATTGCTTCTTTGAGCGCGGTGTTGGATTGGAAGGAGGGATCGGTATTGATGTCGGCGTGGACTTCGAGGGCGATGTCGTAGAAATCGAGCAGTTCACACAGTCCGTAAGCTACTTCCACCGATTTGGCTACCTCGGTGATCATCCGTTCTTTGAGGCTCATTTTTTTGGTGGACTTGCCGTTGCGGATGAACATGAAGCCGCCTTTTTTCTCGCGGAGGAATACGATGACGGTGGCAAACTCCACCACATTGCCGCGTTTTTGGGAGTCGGTGCCGATGCACACTTTGAGTTTATGTCCCAATTCTGTTTCGCGGATGATGGTTTCTTCGACGGCGTCGAGGAGGGGCTTTTCGATCATTTGTCCGTTAAATCTGCGCCATTTTTCCATTCACAGGGATTTTAGATTTGTTCGATGGAAAATTCCGCTTCCAAAATTATAAAAATTTTGCCTTCGCGCTGCTACGCCGAATGAAACTTAAATTTTGGTTTACAAAGAGGTGTGAAAAATGGGTTGGATTTTAGTTCGACAGATTTTTGGTTTTGGGGGTGGCTTTGATTAAAACTTTGCTTGCGCAGCGTCCCTGACGGAGACGCCGCGAGGACGGGAATTTTTGGTTTACAATTTGATAAGAAAAGTAAACTTAGTACTAACCTAAGCGGACGCTGATTTTATAACGGTATTGGTTAGAAAACCCCATTTCCGAATATATTGAAAATAGAGTTTAATGATAAATGATTTGTATGACAATGAAAAACGAATATCCAATTATCAAATTCCCCTATTTTATTGAGCAATCAATGACAATTCAGCCTCCTTTTTATAAAGCAAAACCGCACCATCCTCCAGAACCTTTAGAACCCATTGCCCCAGAAAAAAATGATGACTACGGTTGTTTATGGTTTATCTTGATTATACTTGTTTTTATAGTAATAATATTCAAGTTTCATTGGATAGCAATTTTTGTAGCTATTATACTATTCTTAATAAGCGCTAGTGATATAGGAAATAATGTTGAAGAAAAATATAAAAAAGAATATGAAGAATATCAAAGAAAGAAGGAATCTTTTATCGAAGATGGCCGTCGTTTTTCGGAAAAAATCCAAAAATATCGGCAAGAATTGTTGTTATATGAAAAAGAAAAAGAAATAGTATATAGTCCTCAAAATGTGAAACAGTATCAAGAAGCATATTACTATGAGAGGTTAAATAATTCTCCTAAACCATTACGATATATAAATGATTCTGACACCATATTAGGAAAATCAGAGGATTTTTTCTTTAATAAATTAAATCAGGTTTTTCCTGATAGAATTTTCAGATCTAGAACAATTGAAAAAACGTCATTTCTGCCAGATATAATTCTTTGGGATAAATCTTTAAATATTTTGATCGACATTGAAATTGATGAGCCTTATATATTGGAAACGGGTGAACCAATACATCATTTGGAGAGCAATGATTATAAAAGGGATATTTTTTTTACTAATCAGAACTGGTTTGTATTAAGATTTGCAGAGGTGCAAATAGTAACTGAAACACAGGCATGCATTAAACTAGAGTGTGTCTGAAAAATGCCTTCTAAGTAAAATGCGAGCGAAAGCGAGT
>CALMIT010000222.1 GCA_937864255.1 uncultured Saprospiraceae bacterium | reverse complement strand
GAGCAAAAAGAACCCATCACCTGGCGCGGCAATACTTTTAATTATTTCGATGGCGGCGGTCGCCGGGGCGTACACCAATTGGCTTACTCGCTTCTCGACGGTAGACTTGGCTATCCTTCTTTTGTTTATCTGGATGAAAATTTTGACCGTGTGACCATTTCTCCGGGATTCCAAGATCCAAACGGGTTGATGCAGAAATTGAAATGGGTAGCAGAGGGGCACTACAAAACGCAAAGTTTCCAGGAGTATTCCGGACAGTAATTTTAGAATATTCCAATCATTAAAAAAGAGGGCAGATTAATTTGCCCGCTTTTTTAATGCAAAATTTTCCAGGCAAGTTCTTTCAAAAGCGCGCCTTCCGGTATGTTGGTCGTGTTCGTTTCCACACCTTTCGACCTCAAATCATACTCCTTTAATAATTGTAAAATACTTTCTGTTTTTGCCAGGTTATACTGTTTTGCGGCGAGGGTGTAATCTTTTAAAAACCAGGCGCTGCGCAAGTCCAGCGTTTTTAATATTTCGGCTTCGGGGCGATTTTTTACAAAATGGAGCATATAAAGTTTTGTAAAAAAACCGGACAATGAGCCGATGATCAACACCAGCGGATTTTTGCGTTCATTGGCTGCAAAATGCTGCACGATGCGCATGGTCTTGCCGATGTCTTTCGCCGCCAGCGCGCTTTGCAATTCATAAATATTAAATTCTCTGCTAATCCCGATGTTTTCTTCTACCTGCACGAGCGTGATAGTGGCGCCTGCCGGGACATTCAGACATATTTTCTCCAACTCGTTTACAATCTTCGAAAGGTCGGTACCGAGATATTCGGCTATCAGGGCAGCCACATTTGCCGCCAGCTGGTAGTTTTTTGCCTTCATGTACTGAATAATCCAGTCGGCTACCTGGTTGTCGTACAGCTTTTTTGACTCAAGGATCACTGCTTTTTCTCTCAGCAGCCTGCCAAATTTTCCGTTGAATTTATTGTAGCTTTTATGCTTGTAGGCGATTACCAAAATGGTTGAATCCAGCGGCTTTTCAAGGTATTTTGTCAACTCCTCCAAGTCGCGCATTTCCTGCGCCTCTTTCAAAATCACAACCTGGTATGGCGACATCATCGGATACCTGCGCGCATTGTCCAGCACCGTCAGGTGGTCGGTCTCTTTACCATATAAAATAGTTTGGTTGAAACTTTTTTCTGCTTCCTCCAACACGTTGGACTCAATATAATTCGAAATCAAGTCAATAAAAAAAGGCTCTTCGCCGTGCAAAAAATAAACCGGACGATAGATTTTCTGTTGCAGACTTTTTAAAATCTCCTGATGAGTCATGCGGCGAAGATAGAAATTTCGCTATTTCAAAAAACCATACAAAAAGCGGGAAAATCTTCTTTATTTAAATAGCTACCTTTGCCCGGCTTTATTTTAAAATCATGCAACAAACCGGAAAAAATTCCGAAGTCTTGAAAAAACGACCTTTGATTTTGGTGACCAACGACGACGGCGTGGCTGCGCCCGGACTGAAAATGTTGGTAGAAATTGCAAAAACGCTCGGCGAAGTTATCGTTGTAGCGCCCGACTCGCCGCAATCCGGCCAGGGACACGCCATCACGCTTACCCAACCGCTGCGGCTGCACCAGGTAAATATTTTCGGCGACATCGAAGCCTTCGAATGTACCGGCACGCCGGTGGACTGTGTGAAGCTCGCCAAACACGTAATTTTAAAAGGACGTGAAGTGGATTTGTGTGTGTCGGGCATCAACCACGGCAGCAATGCGTCCATCAATATTATTTATTCCGGCACCATGTCGGCAGCGATGGAAGCCTCGCTCGAAGGCATCAATTCCATCGGTTTTTCACTGCTCGATTATTCCTGGGACGCGAATTTTGAACCCGTTCGCCCCTATGTGGCTTTACTGATGCGGCATGTTTTGGAAAACGGGCTTCAGGGTTGTAAACTTTTAAATGTCAACTTCCCGAATTTGCCGGAAGGCGAAATAAAGGGCGTAAAAATTTGCCGACAGGCAGATGCTTGCTGGGTGGAAGAATTTGTGGAAGCCACCGATCCGCGCGGCGAAAAATATTACTGGCTGACAGGAAAATTCGAAAACGGCGATCCCGGCGAAGATACCGACGTGTTTGCGCTGGAAAACGGCTACGTATCCGTGGTGCCGTCCGGGCATGATTTGACAAAATATGAAGCCATCGCTCCCCTAAAGCCCATTGAAAAAATCTCGGCAACAATTGCACACAAGGTGATTGAAAATGAGAATTGATATTATTACCGTTTTGCCCGAATTGCTTTCCGGTCCTTTTTCACACTCGATTTTGAAAAGGGCGCAGGATCGCGGACTTTTGGAAGTCGTTGTACACGATCTCCGGTCATTTGGTTTGGGCAGGCACCAGCAATTGGATGATTACCAATTTGGCGGCGGCGCGGGGATGGTGATGATGGTAGAACCGGTGGCCAATTGTATTGAAAAACTGCAATCTGAACGTACTTACGACGAAGTCATTTACCTCACGCCGGATGGTAAACTGTTTGATCAAAAAATGGCCAATCAGCTTTCGCTGAAAGGTAATTTGATGCTGCTCTGCGGGCATTACAAAGGCGTTGACGAGCGCATTCGGCAGCATTTTATTACCCTCGAAATCAGTATCGGCGATTATGTTTTGTCGGGAGGCGAGTTGGCTGCTGCGGTGGTTACGGACGCTATCGGACGTTTGATTCCGGGGGTGCTGAATGATGAAACTTCCGCACTTTTTGATTCTTTTCAGGACAACCTGCTGGCGCCGCCGGTCTATACGCGTCCGGCAGAATTCAGGGGTTGGAAAGTACCCGATATTTTACTTTCCGGACATGAAGCCAAAATCGAAGCATGGCGATTCGAACAGTCGTTGGAAAGGACGAAGAACCGCCGGCCCGATTTATTAAAAGACTCTGATTTTCAATAAGTTGAAAGATATTAATTCGAAATAATTTTGAGCGAAGCATCTGCAAAAAAACGGCTTATTGTCATCGGCGGCGCCACTGCTACCGGAAAATCAAAACTCGCCATCAGACTTGCACGCCATTTTGATACCGAAATTTTGAGTGCCGACAGCAGGCAATTTTATAAAGGACTTGATATCGGCACCGCCAAGCCTGAACCCAACGAACTGGCTTTGGTCAGGCATCATTTTGTTGATTTTCTGGAACCGGATGCTACATTTAGCGTCGGTGATTTTGAGATGCAGGCGCTGGAAATTTTAAAAAATATTTTTCAAAAAAAAGACTACGCGATACTGGCGGGCGGCTCCGGTTTTACATAAAAGCCGTTTGTGAGGGACTGGACGATTTCCCGGAAGTTCCCAAAAAAATCCGGGAAGAACTGGAAATGCAGTTTCAAAATGAAGGACTTGCGCCGCTTCGGGAAGAACTGAAAATGAAAGATCCGGCTACTTTTCAAAAAATAGATTTGAATAATCCCGCGCGATTTATTCGCGCCTTGTCGGTTATCCGCGCGAGCAGAATGCCTTTTTCTGCCTTTCAGGGGCGACAAAAACCGCTGCGTTTTTTTCAGCCTGTATATATTTTGCTTGAGTTGCCGAGGACGGAATTGTACGCGCGTATTGACAGCCGCGTGGACGAGATGATAGTGAAAGGACTGGTGGGAGAAGCTCGAAAATTTTATTCGTACAAAAACTGTCAGGCTTTACAAACTGTTGGTTATCAGGAACTTTTTGACTGGATGGATGAAAAAATGACTTTGCCGGAAGCCATCGAAAAAATAAAGCAGCACAGTCGCAACTATGCAAAACGGCAAGCCACTTGGTTTAAGAAATATGGCAATTGGACGAGTTTTCACCCCGAAGATTTCGAAAACATTCTTCAATACATTGAGGAAAAATTAAAAACCTGATTATGATTTGGAAAGCAAAGCCCGACATTGAAATGCTCCAAAAATTGAGTGCTGACACAATGGTGGAACATATCGGAATCGAATTCACGGAGGCCGGCGACGATTATTTGATCGCCAAAATGCCGGTGGATCACCGTACCGTGCAACCCATGCGCCTGCTTCACGGCGGCGCGAACGTGACGCTGGCCGAGACGCTCGGCAGCGTAGCTTCCACCTTGTGTCTGGAAAACTTCGGCAAGCAAGCGGTCGTCGGACTCGAAATCAACGCCAACCACCTGAAAGCTGTAAAAAGCGGCTTTGTTTTTGGAAAAGTTTATCCCGTCAGAATCGGTCGCACAATCCACGTTTGGCAAATAGATATCAGCGACGAAAACGGTCAGCTTACTTGTGTCAGCCGTTTGACTGTTGCCGTTATTGATCGTTGAAATTAAGAATTTTAATTAGCTGCTTTGTGTTTCTTTGTCGCCCTTTTTGATTAATAATTCGGCTTTACTACTCAAAAAAATTACTACCGGAAATGAAAAAATTACTCTTTGTGATGTGCTTCCTGTGTGCGTATTTTTCGATGGAAGCGCAATTGAATATGCGGCTTTTGGACAAGATAGAATACAGTGAAGACCTGAACGATGTGTGGGGCTGGAAACATCCCGGCACGGGCGTGGAATATGCTATTGTAGGTTTGCGAAACGGCGTTTCTATTGTCAGCCTTGCCGATCCCGAAAACATAACGGAAGTAGCTTTCATTCCTGGACCGCGCTCTACCTGGCGCGACATCAAAACCTGGGGCTACTATGCTTACGTGACGAATGAAACTTCAAACGGAGTGTTGGTGATAAATATGACCAATCTGCCTGTTGCCGTGGATCATTTTGACTGGCAGCCACAGATTTCCGCTTTTGGCGGCCAATTGAATACCTGCCACAATTTGTACATAGACGAATACGGCTACTGTTATCTTGCCGGCTGTAATCTGAATAATGGCGGCGTCATTTATGTGGACGTTTTTTCAAAACCGGGGCAGCCGGAAGTTGTGGGCTGGGGTCCTTCTTTTTATTCGCATGACGTTTATGCGCGTGACAACAGGCTTTATAGTTCGGAAATTTATAGAGGCCGTTTTGCCGTCTATGACGTGACCGATAAAGCAAATCCCGAATTTTTAGCCGGTCATAAAACTACCGCCGATTTTACGCACAATACCTGGTTATCTGATGATGGGATGACCATCTTTACTACCGACGAGCGACCCAATGCACCAGTCGGCGCCTACGATATTTCAGATTTGGACAATATCAGGTTACTGGACGATTTTCGACCTGTCCTCACTTTGGACGACGGAGTGATTCCGCATAATGTGCATGTCTGGCAGGATTGGTTGATTATCAGTTACTACACTGACGGAGGCATCGTGGTAGATGCTTCGCGCCCCTCAAATTTGATCGAGGTAGGCAATTTTGATTCATTTTTTGGAAATGAGGGCGGGTTCAACGGAGCTTGGGGCGCTTATCCTTTTTTGCCGTCAGGTATTGTTTTGATATCGGATATCAATAGCGGCTTGTATGTTTTAGCGCCCAATTATGTGCGCGCCTGCTGGTTGGAGGGCGTGGTCACCGAAGAGGGAACAGGCAAATTATTGCAGGACGTAGATGTGAAAATCAACTCTGCGCAGGCTAATTTTACAAACACGGATGTGAATGGGAAATACCAAACCGGACAGGCATTGGCGGGTACTTTTGAGGTCACTTTTACAAAACAGAGATATGAACCCAAAACGGTCCGGGTGGATTTGTCGAATGGCGAGCTTACCATTTTGAATGTGAGTCTGAAACCCCTCAATTTACTCACGCTCAGCGGTTTGATTTTGGATGAATCCACTGATTTGCCGGTAGCCGGGGCTGAAATTTTTATTGAAAATAGTGATACGACTTTTACACGTACGACTTCAGCCGACGGACGAATTTCGATCACGGACTATTTTTACGGAAATCAGGAAATAATAGTCGGAAAATGGGGCTATCACGAAAGTTCTTTCAACGTCGCCATAAATGGCAATACCTCGTTTACACAAAAACTCAAACCCGGCTACAAAGACGATTTTATTTTTGATCTCGGATGGAGTTCAACTGCTGATAGCAGAGCGAGTTCGGGATTTTGGGAAAGAGGAAAACCCGTCGCTACAATTTTTGACAATGAGACATACAATCCCGGCGAGGATTTGCCCGGCGATTTTGGCGACCAGTGCTATGTGACCGGCAACGGCGGCGGCGACGCCGGATCGGACGATGTGGACAGCGGCAGCGTGTTTTTGGAGTCACCAAAAATGGATTTAACCGGGTACGAAAAACCCGTTCTGACTTTTTACTCCTGGTTTGCCAATGGCGGCGGTACGCAAGGTTCGGGAAATATCAATGATACTTTGACAATTTCGTGCAGCAATGGCAGCGATACGGTGGTGCTGAAAAAAATTGCCGGTAACCAACCCGAGTGGAAAAAATCCGAAATAAGGCTTTCGGACTTTCTGGACATTACGAGCGATATGAAGGTTGTTTTTGAAACAAGCGACCAGACAAACCGCGGACATTTGGTTGAGGCGGCTGTGGATGGTTTTTTGGTTCGAGACGAAGCAGCGACTTCGACGGATAACTTTGTTCCCGAATTGTTTAAAATGGCGGTTTATCCGAATCCTGCGTCCTCGTTTTTTTACATTGAGTACGAACTTCCAATCAATACCGAAACCGCAGAATTGAAAGTTTTTAACGGACTGGGGCAGTTGGTACATGCAGAAAAACTTGACCGGCAAAACGGTTTGACGGCAATAGGCAGGAATTTTCAAAAGGGAGTTTATTTTGCAAAAATCACCACCCAAAACGGCGCGCAAAAAGTAATTAAACTGATAAAAAATTAGCTTTTAACGTTCGCCGTCTTTTGGTTCCCGTTTCCTTTTTTCTTCGTGCAAAATCGTACCATTCTTCGTTCGATTTTCCAATTCTTCCTTGCGCGAAGCCTGGAATTTTTCCACCAAAGGTTTGACATCCAGCGGTGTCTGATTCAGGTAGCGGTGATATGTGATCATGACAAATTGCGCCATATCGTCGGGGTGAGTGATGCCTGTTTTTTTCAGAAAGTCAGAAAATCTGGAGCCTTCATAAAAACTCCAGTTAACGACCATCCACCTGCCGAGACTGAAATGTAATTTGCGCGCGGCTTCCTCCTCCGGCAAACTTTTGAATTTTTGCTTTGAGGTTGCGTCTATTTTTTGGTTGAGTTGAGCAAAAGCGTCGCCGAGGTCTTTAGGGATATATACGCCGTTCAAAACTTCTTTTTGAATTCTTGATTCGTACATTTTTTGATATTCCTCCTTTGTTTTCGGAGGTCCTTGCTGACCAGTCAGAGTATTTGCGCCCAAAAAAAGTACCGGAAATAAAAATTTGAAAATGATTGCTCTTTCCAATTGAATTATTTTTGGTAAAAAATGCGTCTCCACTAAAACCACAGCAATTTCAATAATTTTTTTCAAAATTGAAGGGTTTTAAAAATTAAGATGATAAAAGGTACGCCACTTCACGAAATTATGCACCTGCCTTTTTACTGGCAAAAAGTGCTTCAGGTAAAACGGGCAGCATTTGACGAGTCAAAAATTGCTTTTGGCCCGCACCCGCATCAATATTTTTTACTTTTAAAACCTGCCGGATCAGAAATCCCGAAAGGACTCATGATGTATTTTCATGGCGGCGGCTGGCGGTTCGGGCATCCCGAAATGTTTCGCGCCAATGCGCAGTTATTTTTGGAAGAAGGATTTTGGGTAGTGCTTCCGACTTATCGTCGAATTCCTTTTTTCAACTATCTGCACATGCGCGAGGATATTTCGCTGGCTTTCAAAAAAGTGCTGGAACTGGTAAGAAATAAAAAAATGGATGGGCTGCCGCTGCTTGTCGGCGGTATGTCGGCGGGTGGAAATCTGGCCGCGCATTTGTATTACAATGAAAACGAACTCAATAAAATCGGAAGCACACAATCGGAGATTTCGGGACTTTTTTTGTGTGGAGCGCCGCTTGATTTGGCGTTGATGCGTCCCTCGGTTGTTTTGCAACGTTTTGCCGGTGCGCGCGACGGC
>CALMIT010000221.1 GCA_937864255.1 uncultured Saprospiraceae bacterium | reverse complement strand
ATGGAAATTCGTTCACAAAAAAGTGAGAGTCGTTCGTATGCTTGCAGGCGGAGCGGTACGGCGGTATTTTGGCTGTTTTGCTTCAACTCCATCTGCCGTATCTGCCGCTGATTTTCGAGAAAAGATTGCAGTAGTGAGTTCACTGTAAAAAAGACGACCAGCGCCGGAACGCTGATTTTTATAATTTCTAAAATGACGGAAAGCCAGGTTGGCATAATTTGGTTTTTGATTTTAAAAAATTACTTTTTCTTGTCTCCGTACACCCAGGTATAAATGTAGCCGCCGACGATGCCCAAAAATACAACCGCACCGAAAAAGTAAGCAGGTTCTTCAATTTGCAAATGACCTTTCCGGTAATATTCCAAAAGGACGGTAATGAGCAACAGCGCCGCGGTGAATACAATTATATTTTTATACAAATGCTGCATACGAAGAAAGAAAATGACGCCGGCAAAGTTAACAGAATGCCGGATAGCCAAAAATGCTTTTCGTCAAACTTATAAACCAAACGTAGCGCTCAGGCGTTGAAAAGTCTCGCTTTGAGCTTCAGTTTATTTTTTGATTAAATTTGCGAAAAAAGTAAAAACATGAGTGAAGTGAAAACCACGCCCGTGCTCCAGCCGCTCACCATTACCGAGGGCGCTTTGAAAGCGCTGGCGCGCATTCGCGACGAACAAAATATTACTGATGATTACGCTTTGCGCGTGGGTGTGAAGGGCGGCGGTTGCTCAGGCTTTTCATATATTTTGGGCTTCGATGTGCAAAAAGAAAAAGACGAGGTTTTTGAAATAGCCGGACTGAAAGTGGTGATGGAAAAGGCGCACGCCATTTATCTTTTGGGTATGGAAATAGACTGGGTAGAAGGCTTGAACAATCGCGGATTTTCATTCAATAATCCGAACGCTAAAGAAACCTGCGGCTGCGGTACTTCTTTTTCCGCCTGACAAATTTTACTTTTTTAAAGTCATCGTATATTCTGCAACTGCCCTGATTTTTTCTTCGCTCAGCAAGTTTTCAAAAGGCGTCATCACATTCCTGCCTTTTGTGATTATCAAAACCCTTTCCTCCAGCGACAATTCCGATTTTGTCAAATCTTTGGCGCCGTTTGCCTGCATATCACCATAAGCGCCGTGGCAGGTGACGCAATAAACTTTAAAAATCTTGGAGCCGTCCGGCGGCGTATTTTCCGAAACGCGGTTGGAAGACGCCTCGCTGTTGCCACACATCCACACGCACAATGCAAGTCCTAAAAAAACTACATATTTGCCCATCCCTTGTCTGAAAATTTGATTTTGGTGATAATTCGCATTCTTTGCTAAAAGACGATTTTGAAAATTTGCAGCTATAAACAAAAGCAGCCGCCAATCGTTTGCCCAACGATTTTATTTACTTTTGCAAAAATGAATTTTTCCATGAAAGAAAGAGATTTATTGGAGCAATTTCAGGCAAACATAGACGCCGAAATTAAAATCGAACCGAAAGATTGGATGCCGGACGAATACCGGAAAACCCTGGTTCGCCAAATTGCGCAACACGCACACTCGGAGGTCGTCGGCATGTTGCCCGAAGGCAACTGGATAACCAGAGCGCCCTCGCTCCGCCGCAAACTGGCGCTGATAGCAAAAGTGCAGGACGAAGCCGGACACGGACTCTATCTTTACAGCGCTGCCGAAACATTGGGCGTGGACAGGGATGATTTGATTGAAGAATTGCACGAGGGTAAAGCAAAATATTCCAGCATTTTCAATTATCCGACAACAAGTTGGGCAGATATGGGCGCTATCGGTTGGCTGGTGGATGGAGCCGCCATCATGAACCAGGTGATGCTGACCCGCACTTCTTACGGCCCTTACGCAAGGGCGATGGTGCGCATTTGCAAAGAAGAAAGTTTTCACCAACGTCAGGGTTTTGAAATTCTTCTGACACTTTCACGCGGCTCGGAGGAG
>CALMIT010000220.1 GCA_937864255.1 uncultured Saprospiraceae bacterium | reverse complement strand
TTATTTACAAATATTAAATCCGGTCGTCGTAATAGGCGAGGGCCCGGTGGGACTGAAAGAAGTGATACCGGGAAATCCTGCTCAGTGGGTGTTCGGTATTTCGGTGGCCAACAAAAGGGTGTTGTGGCTTAATCTTTCCCTGAAAATCAAAACACGCGGACACGGCTCGGTGCCGCCCAAAGACCACGCTTTGCAGTCCATGATAAATGCGCTGCAACGCATAAGCAAAATCAAAACGCCCATAAAATTGGATGACTTGGCATATACCGGTATGGAAAATATGGGGCATCTCATGCAAAACTGGAAAGGGGCGATTTTGAAAAATGCCCGCCGGCTCGCTTACCCGGTAAAATTGTTTTTGAGTGCGGACGAGATGCTGGCGCCTTTTTATTCCGATACGATACTGGTTTCGACGGTAGAAACGGAAGACAAAGCGCACAATATTATTTCCAAAAAAGTAACTGCCAAACTGGATTGCAGGCTACTGCCACAGACAGACACGCACGCTTTCATTGAAATGTTGAAAATAAAAATGAAAGATCCCAGAATTCAGATTTCCATAGAAAAAGAAACGCCCAATGCGATGCCTTCCGACTCGAATCACCCGCTTTATACGCTTTTGGCCGATTCGGTCGCCGCCGAATATCCGGGGGCGGCAGTATTCCCGATGATGCTACCAAATACCAGCGATTGTAATGCGTTTAGAAAAAAAGGCGTGCCGGTATTTTCTACCGTGCCGGTAAAAATGAATAAAGAATTGATAGATTGCATACACGGTCCGAATGAAAGAATACCTGTGGCGGCTTTGGAAGAAGGGCAGCGCGTGTTTGTCCGGTTTTTGCAAAATGTGTTTTCGGAAGCGTAAACTATATTTGCCTTCAAAAAAATAAAAATGCCGATCATCAACCAACTGTGGGCCTGGTATCTGAACAAACACATGCGACAAATAGACTACTTCATCCGTCATTCGGAAGAGGTGCAGGCGCAACAGTTGCAACAGCTTTTGGAAAAAACAAAAAATACCGAGTGGGGCAAAAAATTCGATTACAAATCTATCCGCACTCCACAGCAATTGGCTGATCGCGTACCTGTACAAGATTATGAGACGGTCAAAAATTATATCGCCCGCATGATGCACGGCGAGCGGGATGTACTCTGGCCGGGGCAGATCAGAAAATTTGCAAAAATTTTCCATTATCCAATTTGATGAAGAGTCCGAAGGGGAAAAAGAAGTCGTCGCCCAAGAGCT
>CALMIT010000219.1 GCA_937864255.1 uncultured Saprospiraceae bacterium | reverse complement strand
ACGATGCAGGCGGTGTCGTTTGCATTTACAAAACCCGGATCAGGCGTGTAGGTCAGGCAGGTGTCGCCGGGCAATAATTCCAACGTGCCGTTTGCCGGATCGGCGCAAACGCTCATTGAAACGACATTTCCAAACAATTCCTCCGTACTCAGACAAACCGTGACCGGCGTACCTACGGTAGTAGAGCGGAAAACAGTGTCCACGTCGGGGCTGATCGTCGCCACGTAACAAATGACGTGTTCAAAATTTTGATTTGCATCAAATATCGTCACACAAATGGTGTCCAAATTCGCTCCGGTGGTTTGTCCGGCTACATAAGTCAGGCAGGCGTTTCCAGCATCTGCCGCGTAGTTTCCGTAAGGGCTGCTGCCCACCAGGCCGCCGGATGACAACTGGATGGAAAGGTTTGCTCCGAATGTGCCCGGAATAGTATCGCAGACCGTAATCATCTCACCGCTCTGCACCACGAAGGGATAGAAATTTGTCGTTGTAATAATATTGCAATCTTCCACCACGATGACCGCTCCGTCCAAATCCAGCGAGCCGCAGAAAGCGCCGCCACCCTGAATCAGGATTTCGTTGATATTGAAAATTGTCGCCACGTCGTGTTCGAAAATATTCAGATTCAACTGGTTCGGATTGTAAACCACCGTATGAATGGTATAAGTACCTGGCTCATTGACCGCAAATTCAGGATTCGTATCTATCAAACGAATCACGCCGCCTTCCGATAAAATGTAAGCCATTTGGAAACCAAAAGGAACGACTGCCCCTCCGTCCGGAATCGCCGCCAAAATAGCCGTGCCGTTATTCATACAAACCGTATCGCTCACCGCCGCGAGATTGCCCGCTTCCGCGTCGCAACCACACAAATTGGCAACGGTCAAAGTACCCGTGACTTCTCCGCGTGCCAGCATAATTCCCCCCCGCTGGTTTACTTCCGCCCCCCGGACCTCCCGGTCGTCTCCGCCCTCCACACCAAAAAGTATAACCCCCCGAACCGCCTGTGACGGCAAGCGTTATCGCTCCTTTTTCATCACAGGTTTCATCTGTAATTTGTGCATTTATCCGCACCGGCGACGGTTCCGTCACTTCGAAAGCGGCGCTTCCTGCGAGGCAGTTATTTGCATTATATACCAGTAAGAAAAATTGTCCCGGAGGTAAATTCCCATTGGTGTAAACTATGCCGGCAGCATCGCTTATTTCAACCCTCGAAGGATTCGCGAATCCACCAGGCA
>CALMIT010000218.1 GCA_937864255.1 uncultured Saprospiraceae bacterium | reverse complement strand
AAATAATTTCCGTTGCTGCCCGGCCAATAATTAAAACCTCCTTGTTCATTTTGAAAATTGCGCAGTTTATCCACTGTCGCCTGCACATTAGCAGCTACTTTCTTTTGTTTTGAATCATCAAGTTTGAGCAAATTGGAAACGTACAACTGAGGAAAGCCACTGGAAAGCGTCTGCTCCAGACAGCCGTAGGGATAAGTCAGCAAGTAATCGAGCCGCCTGCCCAAATCAATCGGCGGGATGCTCGACAGTTCGAGCAGCGCTTTGTTTGTGCCTTCCATGCCGAAAGGAAGCGCGACCGGCTGCCATACTTGTCCGGGTTCTAAAATTTCAGATTCCAGTTTTGAAATATACGGATTCGGGTTGCGAATTTCGATTTCAATTTCCTGGCTCGCCTGTTCACCGCCGCCGCTGGCTGTTATTAAAAATTTTGCAATACCGGTTTTATTACCAGCCTGCAAGTCAAAATAAGCCATTTTATTATCCGGTTTTGAAAAAGTCAAATCCTGCGTTTTTCCGGAGACAAACTGAACCAAACCCGAACTTTCTTTCACGCTGACAGAAACATTTTTCACCTTGTTTTCCATCGCAAAAACATCTACCGGCAATTTGAAATTTTCGCCCGGACCGAGTACCCGCGGCAAAGTGGCCAAAATCATGAGTGGCTTTTTGACCGGCGTCGTTTTTTCCGCCGAGCCATAAGCGCCTTCGTTGGCAGCGACGAGCATCGTTCTGACCGAGCCGACATAATTCGGCATTTTGATTTTATGGGAGGCTTTTTTTTGACCTTTTTTTAGGTAAAAAGGACCCAGGTTTTTTACGACGGGTTTAAATCTGTTTGCATTTTTGTTGGCTGCGGCGGGCTGAAGTTCGGCGTCGCCTCCCACACTGAGAATCCGCTCCAACTCGCACCCGTAAGAGCCTAACACAAAATCATAAACATCCCAGGTGCGGACGCCAAGTGCTTCGCGTGCGTAAAAAACATTCCAGGGATCGGGCGTTTTGAAACGGGTCAGATCGAGTAACCCGTCGTCAACCATGGCTATCGTGTAAGCCATCGGCTGACCGCTTTTTTCGCTGACTTCTATACTGACTTCCTGCTCGGGAGCGAGCGTTTCGGGCATTTTGAGTTGCGGCTGGAGTTTTGTGGCAGGGTCTTCCACTTCCACCGGAATCACGCCGTAAAGCCGAATTGGCAGATCGTTGGTAGTTTGTCCGTGCGGCTGCACCAATGCGACGTGCGCATAAATAGTAGGCACCATTTCTTTGGTCGCCGTGAATTTGATTTTGTTATCTCCGTCTTTTGCATCTTTCCATTGAGACTCAACCACTTTTGAGCCGTTTTCAAGTGTCAGCAACACGCGTCCGACATTGCCGGAAGGCACGGTAAGCTCCACCGTTTCGCCAAGTTTATATTTTGGTTTGTCACTTGTAAAAGTGAGCATGGTGGCTTCGGATTTCGCATTATCATTTTCAAACCAATTGTATCCGACATAAAAATCTTTTGCGGAGCAGTGACCGGATTCCGGGTCGCAAACTCTGACGAAAAACCGGCCATAATCATCCAGCGTGACTGCCCATTGCGCGCGGCCATCGCTTCCTGTTTTTACAGTTGTATTGGTGACGCCTCGAATATTTTGTGCCGAATTGAAACGTCCGGTGTTGCCGTCGTCTTCATCCCACCACCAATTCCAGTCAACTCTGTAAATAGCGGCTTCCAGCGTTTTTCCAGCTATGGGTTTGCCGTTAGCATCTAGGGAAATCAGATTGAGAATTTCCTGTTTGTCTTTGTCAAAACGCTCCTGTCCCCACTGATTTCTGGGTAGAGAAATGCCGGCATAAGTATCAAACGGCGACATAAAAACGGAAAAGTTGTCGGTGCTGAAATCTCCGCTTTTTTCAAATGCCCTGGTTTTAAATTTGACCAATAGTTTTCCCGGGACATTTTTCGATTGCAGCAAATCGTAGTTGATTTTTGCAAAACCATTTGCATCCAGATTGCCGTCAAAAGCGACTTTCGGCTCCGCGTTGATTTTTTTGGATGGATCGTCAAATTCGTAATCGGGATATTTTTCAAAGCGCGTGTCAGAGGCATTCAATTGAATTTCCACAACAGCTTTCAGATTTTTAGCGGGTGCGCCGTGTAACCAATTCACCTGTAAAGCGGCATTCAAAGGGTCATCTTTAGCTGTCAGCATTTTTTTACCCAGATCCAGATTGATTTTAAGCCGGTTGGGTTTTACCGTTTCTATTTTTAAAATTTTATCAAAAACAGCGCCGCCCACTTTTACTTTTGCGAGCCAATTGCCCGTCGGCGCAGCAGCGGAAGTGACCGTGGTAAGCGGATAAATGCCGTTGACATTTTGCGTGGTTACCAATTTTTTCTGCACCTGTCCGCGCGAATCGTACAGTTCAAAAGAGACAGGATGGTCTTTGGGTAATTTACCGGATTCGTCTTCCATTACAAAGTTGAGAAACAACGTATCGCCCGGACGCCAAACGCCTCTTTCACCATATAAAAACCCCTTCAAACCTCGCTGCGCTTCGGAACCCGAGACGTCAAATTTACTGAGCGACAAAGAACTGCCGTCGCCCAATTTCAAATAACCTTTGTCAGCACCTTTGGAAGCTATCACGGCGAATGGTTTTTTGGAAAGTTTTGT
>CALMIT010000217.1 GCA_937864255.1 uncultured Saprospiraceae bacterium | reverse complement strand
GGGCGCAGAGGAAATAAGTCCTTCATCATCCTTCATACACATTCATCCACTTCGTCAGTTCGTGGCAGGGAGGCGAGGGGCTGGGGGAGTGGGAGAATTGGAGAGGGAGGCATTTTGAAAATTCGTCATTCCACACTCGTTACTCGTCATTCAAAACATTATCACATCAGAATCATGAAAAGCCTGTTTTTTGCCATATTGATAATTCCATTGTTTTCCTTTGTGGAAATGAATTTTTCGGAACGGGAATATATCATCGAAGAGGGTAGCAAATTGTATTTGCAAGGCTCCAGCAATGTCAATCAATTCAGATGTGATTGCGAACAGAAATTTTCGAAAAATTCTTTGGTCATTACCAATTCAACCGACGGAAAAACGGCTGCTTTTCAGAAAGCTGTTTTGCACCTGCCTTCCAAATCGCTGGATTGTGGCAACAACGGTATCAACAAGGATATGTACAAAACGCTGCGTGCCGACGAATTTCCCAACATACAAATCAAACTTTCCGACATTGAATTTCTTGAAAATAAAAATGCGCTGAGCACTTCCGGCGACTGGGTGCGCCTGAAAGCGAATGTGGCGATCACCATAGCCGGCGTCAGTAAAAAAACTTCCCTGATGGTGAAAGCAAAATCACTAGGCACTGATCGCTTTCATTTCATCGCACAAAAAGACCTGTTGCTTTCCGATTTTAAACTCACGCCGCCCAGCCCGCTCTTTGGGCTCATCAAAGTCAACGACCAGGTCACCATCCACCTCAATTTGATTACCAAAGTGATTTGATTTTTTCTCTCCGCAACCTTCGGCCGATTCTTATGTTTGTGGTCTGAATGGGAAATGATTAGATGCCGGATTTTTAGATGCCAGATACCAGATTGGTAGGAAATCTATTTTCTCGCAGAGACGCGGAGGGCGCAGAGGAAATAAGTCCTTCATCATCCTTCATACACATTTATCCACTTCGTCAGTTTGTGGCAGAGAGACGAGGGACAGGGTGAGCGGGAGAAAATTCTTTATTCACACTCGTCATTTGTTCAGGGTTTATGAAAGTGGATAAAGGGTGATGAAAGGTTAGCTTCAATATTATTGTGCTCTTTGTGTTTACCTCGTGCCTTTGTGTTAAAAAAAAGAAAACCACTAAGCAAGACAAAGATTTACACAAAGGAAGCGAGTAAGTAATTTCTCGCAGAGACGCGGAGGGCGCAGAGGAAATAAGTCCTTCATCATCCTTCATACACATTCATCCACTTCGTGAATTCGTGGCAGGGAGACAAGGGACAGGATGACTGAGTGAGCGGGAGAAAATTCGTTATTCTACATTCGTAACTCGTCATTCAAAACCATCAGCACATCATCCCATTAGCAAATCAGCACATCAGAAAATGAATCGCCATTACGACTACATCATCGCGGGGGGAGGAGGGGCCGGACTGAGCCTGGCGTATCACTTGGCGGGTAGCAGTTTGCGCGACAAGAAAATTTTGATAGTAGAGCGGCAGCCGAAAAATATCAACGACCGCACCTGGTGTTTTTGGGAAGAAGGGGAGGGGGCGTTTGAGTCGGTGGTGCATCATCGTTGGCCGCAGATTTTTTTCAGTGCGAATGGTTTTTCAAAAAAGCTGGATTTGGCGCCATTTCAATACAAAATGATACGTGGGATTGATTTTTACAATCATGTTTTTAAAAAAATCGCCCCGATTTCCAATATCGAAGTGCGCTACGAAAACATCCAGTCGCTCAAAGACAGCCCGACCGTAGCGACCGTGGTGACCGACCAAAATGTGTATCACGGCGATTATGTTTTCAGCAGCATTTTGCCCGGCAACCAGGATTTTTCGACTTACAATTACCTGCTTCAGCATTTTAAAGGCTGGGTGATTCGCACCGAACAGGCGGCTTTTGATCCGCAGGTGGCTACGTTCATGGATTTTGATTTTCCGCAGGAAGGCGAGGTGCGTTTTTTTTACGTGCTGCCGGTGAATGAGCGGGAGGCGCTGGTAGAAATCGCCATTTTTTCGAGCAGTATCTGGCAGGGCGAGCGCTATGAAGAGGCGCTTAAAAAGTACATTTCACAAAAAATCACGCAGGGTAAGTTTGAAATTTTGGACGAAGAATTCGGCATCATCCCGATGACCGATTACCCGTTTCAGCGGCACGACGGACACCGGCTCATCCACATCGGCACGGCAGGCGGACAGGTGCAGGCGTCTACGGGTTTTGCTTTTAAAAATATGCAAACGCACGCCGCCGCTATCGTTGAGGCGCTGGAAAATGGTCGCCCGCCCAAAACCCTTACTCCCGGTTTTCAAAAAAGATACGACTGGTACGACCGCATTTTTCTTAATGTAATGACCCACCGCCGCCTGGAAAGCAGCCGCATCTTCGCCGACTTTTTTCAAAAAAATCAAACCGCAGATGTGTTTCGTTTTTTGAACCGCAGCCTTCCTTTTCCCGCAGATTTGAAATTGATAAGTTCGCTACCCTTTGCACCATTCTTGAAAGCCCTTGTGGATGAAGTTTTTTGAAGTAGTTCGTAGCTGGTGGATCGTAGTATGAAGGGGTGACTGGGTGACAAGTGAATGGGAGAAAGGATGTGATAATGTGTTGATTTGCTAATTAACTCCTCTGTGTCTCTGCGAGAAAAAGATTCTACCTTCAAAATTCCTTTTTCTTTATTCGTCATTCTACACTCCGCACTCGTCATTCAAATTATCCCCATCCCAGCACCAGCGAATAAATTGCAGAGTCCAAAAATTTTCCTTTGGCGTAATAATTTTCGGTAAAATGCGCCTCTTTTTTAAAACCGTTTTTCTCCAAAAGTCCGATAGACGCTGCATTGGCGGGATTCACATTGGCTTCCATCGAATGCAGTCCCATCACTTCAAAACCGTAGCGAATGACCGCTTTCAGCGCCTCGTCCATGATTCCCTGGCGGTGAAAATCCGGGTGGAGCAGGTAGCCCAGCTCGGCGCGGAAATGCGCTTTTTGCATCCGCCAGAAAGCGACGGAGCCGACCAGTTTCGGGTCGCCCTTCACAGTGATCGCCCAGGCAACGGCGTTGCCGTTTTCCACATCGGCATTGATGGTTTGAATCAATGCTACAATTTCCTCCACTGTGCCGGGCGGGTCGCGATCGAGATATTGCAGCACCCTTTTGTTTGAGCGCAGGTCGAAAAGTTCGGGCGCATCAGCTTCGGTTTTTTGTCTCAAAATGAGTCTTTCCGTCTCCAAAACGGGGAAGGGATGATTGTTGACTTCGAGCATCGGGCAGCATTTTTTGTGAAGTGCAAAAATAAATATTCGCCTGACAGCCTTTTCATTTTTTGCAAAGGCTCTTATCTTTAACAAAAATCCAAAAAATGATGAGACCAATTTTTACCCTCGCGCTTTTTCTTTCTGTTTTTTGCGCCGGAGCTCAGACTCCCGAATGGCTGATTTTTAATACTTCAAACAGCGATTTCCCCTCCGACTATGTATATGCGATTGCCGTGGATACGCGTGGCAACAAGTGGATCGGCACATCGTCGGGGCTGGTGCGTATGAAGGGTTTTGACATCACGGTTTTTGATCAGAGCAACAGCGGCATTCCTGCCAATGGTGTGGGGTCGCTCGCTGCTGCACCCGACGGCTCCATTTGGATGGGTACTTTGGGCGGCGGATTGGCGCGTTTCGACGGCAATAATAGTTGGACCGTTTACAGTACACGCAACTCTATGTTGCCTGACAATCGCGTGTCGGCACTGGCAATTGACGGAAACGGAATTGTGTGGGCAGGCACCGGCGGCGGTTTGGTAAAAATGTCAGGCGCGCAAATGACCGTTTTTACATCGGCCAATTCGGGCTTGCCCGATAATGGCATTTTCAATATCGCGGTGGACCATGACGGCGTGCTGTGGATGTCGGTCGGGATGTACCTCGGACCATACAAAGGTTTGGTGTCGTTTGACGGCGCAAGTTGGAAGGTTTTTGATACCCAAAATTCAGACCTGCCTTCCGAAGAAATTTACGGCATTGCGATCGGTACGGACAACCAAAAGTGGCTGGGTACGAAAGAAGGGTTGGCAGAATTTGACGGAAATACGAGCTGGAATATTTACGATTTTGCCAATTCGGGCTTGCCCAGCGATTACGTCACCCGCCTAACTGTGGATGCGGATAATGTAAAATGGGTCGGTACCGATCAGGGCGTGACGCGTTACGACGGCACGGATTGGGAGCTTTGGACGCCTTTTGATTCGCCGCTGCCCAGCAAAAATGTTTTTGCTCTAGCAGTGGATGGAGATAAAAATAAATTTATCGGTACGCGCGGCGGCGGGCTGGCGGTATTTAATGAAAACGGAATTGTGTCAAGCGTGACGGATACGGGTTATCAGCGGTCGAGTACGATTTATCCGAATCCCGCAAACGAGATGGTTTATTGGCGCGGCGCGGTAAATGCAGAAAAAATAGTTTTGAAAAATGCGACGGGGCAGTATCTGGGCGATTTTCCGCAGCCGGAACGGGGCGAATTTGATGTGTCAAACCTGCCGGCCGGCGTTTATTTTTTGGAAATTTTTTCGGGTAGAAATGTTTTTTTAGAAAAGTTGATAGTCCGATAAACGCGACAAAAAAAGCGGGGCAATTTTTAAAAATTGCCCCGCTTTTTTATTTCATCAAATTCAGCGCCTTTACGGCTTCCGTCACCGGTAGTTTGCAAACTTTGTTTTGACACACATAAATCCGCGTCTCCCCTTCCAGCAATTTTCCTTTCAAAAGTTCGAGCGAGCCTTCGTCCTTTCCACCCAGCAAAATGGCATTGGGCAGATAATTCGCCGCCAGCGCCGCCCTCGATTTTTCAAAATCATCTCCCACAATTGCCACTTCATAAGGCGGGCGCACCTGGTATTGCCAGATTTGCAGCCAATTGGCGAAAAAGCCGGGATCGCTCCCGGTCAGCGATTTTTTCATATTGTGCAACATCTGCGCGGCATCGGCAAGGTAAGTCTCATTGTATTGATACAAACCGAGCAGGTACAGCGCTTTCGCCATGCTCGAATTTCCGCCGGGTATCACGTTGTCGGCTACATCCATTTTGCGGGCCACCAGCGCCGGATCGAGGTTCGAAGTGTAAAAAAACATCCCGGTTTTTTCATCTTTAAAATGTGCGATGGCGTAGTCCGCAATTTGCCGGGCGTGGTTCAGCCATTTTTCATCAAAAGTAATTTGGTAAAGCGCTGCGAAAGCCTGCGCCGTGAGTGCATAATCGTCGAGAAAAGCATTGATGGAAGATTTTCCGTCTTTAAAATTGCGATTGAGGCGGCCGTCTTTTTGCAGCGCATTTTTTGCGAGGAAAGCGCCGCTTTTCAGCGCCGCAGCGCGGTAGTTTTCTTCGCCCAGCGCCGCAAAGGCGTCGCAATACGCTTTCAACATAAGCGCATTCCAGGCGGTCAGGATTTTATCGTCGGTAGCCGGCGCCACTCTGGTTTTTCTGACTTTTAAAAGCAGCGCCTTTGCTTCGCTCAACTTTTTGGCGAGTTCGTCGGGGCTGAGTTTGTATTTTTTTAAAAAAGTCTCGTCGCTTTGTTTTCTGATCAACACGTTTTTGCCCGCTTCCCAGTTTCCGTTTTTTTCGACATTAAAATAATCGCAAAAAAGCTCCGACAACGCCGGATCATTCAGCGTTTTTTCAATTTCATCTTTTGTCCACACGTAGTATTTCCCTTCCTCGCCTTCGCTGTCGGCGTCCAGCGAAGAATAAAAACCGCCCTCGCCCGAAGTCAGATTTTCTTTTACAAATTCCAGCGTTTCTTCCACCACATTTTTGTACAAATCCTTTTTGGTCGCGGCGTAAGCGTGGCTGTACAAGCTGACCAGTTGCGCGTTGTCGTACAACATTTTTTCAAAATGCGGAACGTGCCAGTCGGCATCGGTGGAGTAACGCGAAAAACCGCCGCCCAAATGGTCGTAGATGCCGCCCATCGCCATCGCGTCCAGGCTGGTTTGGATAGTTTGCAAAACGGCTTGATCTTTTTTTGAATGTTGCCAGGCCAGCAGCGATTCCCAAATTACGGGCATAGGAAATTTGGGCGCTTCGGCTCTTGTGCCGCCTTTCTTTTTGTCGGCGGCTTTGAGCAGTTTTTGCATCATGTCGTCCAGTGTCGCCTGCGAGAATTCTTTTTCGCCGTCGTCAAAATGAACGGTTTCGATCGAGCGGATTCCCTGAGTGAGTTGTTCGGCAAAAGTTTCCAGTTTTTCCATCGCCTGCGAGTTGGCAGGCGGTCATATACACATCGTCCACATCGGGGCGTTCTTCGCGGTCCACTTTGATACTTACAAAATTTTCATTCATCACGCGCGCCACCGACGTATCCTGAAAAGATTCGCTTTCCATCACGTGACACCAGTGGCAGGCAGCGTAGCCGATGCTGATGACGAGCATTTTGTTTTCAGCGACAGATTTTTTCAATGCTTCTTCCCCCCACGGATACCAGTCAACAGGATTATGTGCGTGCTGGAGCAGGTACGGGCTGCTTTCACGGGCGAGATGATTGGTAGAATGTTGTTCCGAATTGCCGGTAGATTCGGTGTCGGGCGTTTTACAGGCACAGATGAAAACGAGTAGAAAAGCGAAATAAAGGGGGAGTTTTTCCATGTAAATTTTTTTCTATAAATGTAAAGATGATGCCAATTTCAGGCTTCTAATATTCTGAAAATCAAATTTTTAGAAATAATAAAAAAAGTTTTAAAATTTTATTAAAAAATATTTTGAAAAATAATATATAATAACATACCTTTGCTTCCACTGAAAGCAAATTAAAAAAAGTCAGGAAAAGACTTTTAAGTACCCGGAAATATTGAGAAAGTAAAAACCATCAGGTTTTTCAAAATTACAAAGAGAGTTAAAAGAGAAAGACATGTCGCAAGATTTGTCGTAACGCACTTCAGAAACACTATCAAATCCAAAGACCGAGACCGTACCTTTTCACACTATGAAACCGACTTTGGTTTTAGATCTCTGTACAATTCGACTCACCCTAACATGTACCGCTAACCAGAGCTTTTGCTTTCAATCAAACTTCCTGATCAAACACTTCTGAGAATGGCTTTCACGCTCCCAAAGGAGTAGTGTTGTCAATTTGTTTTCGCCGTGAATGAAATTCGATTCGCGGGAGAAGGTATCAAAAACAGCTTGTATAAGGTTTTTTCTACTTAATTGTATTTTTATTGTTCATGTGTTGAATTTATTCTGCAATTATCTTGCAGCATCTGTTCTTCCTTTTTCGACATGGCTTTATTTAGCTGTACTACCTGTCTTTTCGCGAGATAAAATTCCACAAAAATATTTGCGGCTTAACAGACAATTAAATCCGGTATTTGATGCCGGACGCAGACGCGACACACTGTTATCAAGTTAGAATCCCATTTTTTTAAGCTGTAATCCCATGAACATGATCCACCAGTACACATTCAACAACGCTGCAACACTTTCTCTTGACACCCAAAATTACGTGGTAAAGAGGAAAGGAAAATTGCAGGAAAATTTATTCCTTGTAATTCTTTTTACTTTCAGCATTTTGGGTTTCGCCTATGTGATGAATTCAAAAT
>CALMIT010000216.1 GCA_937864255.1 uncultured Saprospiraceae bacterium | reverse complement strand
TAGAAATCGCCGTGTTGGTGGAGCGGCACCATAAGGCTTTTCCTGTCCAGGTAGATTATGTTGGTTTGTCGCTGGCTACCACGCTCAAGGAAGATATTGACGTGCAACTCAAAACCGGCGAAGAATGGGGCGTTTATCTCAACTAAAATTTTTAGCTTTTTGAGCCTGAAAAGTTTTTTGTTTCTTAATTTTCGATTTTCGGCAGCCCTTTCATTCAAAAAAACATCTGCAAAAAGTACCAAAAAAACTGTTGAAATGAAAAAATTACTCGTTCCTGTCCTTTTTATCATTTTAGGTCAAAGTTGTACCGGCAGTGGTAACCGCAGCAGTATTTATCCTGAAAAAATGGCCGCAGAAGAGTCCGCGCAAGCCGGCGCTGAATTTGACGCTTCGACGCCCGACGCTGCCGAACAACAATCTTCGAAAAGCGCAGACATTTCTCCCGCCGACAAAAAAATTATAAAAACCGGCAGCTTGGAAATGGAAGTCGAAAAATTAAAAGTAGCCCGCAGCGAAATCAAAAAACTGGTAGAAAACTACGGCGCTGAAATCACCTCCGAGCAAGAATCAAATCAATATTACCGGCTCGAAAACAGACTGACTATCAGGATTTTGCCTGAAAAATTTGAAGATTTTATTGAGGCTTGCGAGCAGTTGTCTGTCAATGTTCAGAACAAGCACATCGGCACGGAAGACGAAACAAAAAAATTTGTGGATTTGGAAACCCGCCTGCAAACCAAAAGAGATGTGATAGCCCGCTACCGCGAAATTCTCAAAAGTGCCAAAACCGTTAATGATATTCTCGCCGTGGAAGAAAAACTGCGCCTCGTGATAGAAGAAGTCGAATCCGTGGAGGCGCAATTGAAATATTTAAAAGACCAGGTTGGCAAAAGCACTTTACAACTTGTGCTTTATGAAACCATCGAACAGCCGGAAAGTGATAAAAGAACTTTTTTTGATAAAGTAGGAAAAGCCTTTGTGAGCGGCTGGCAGGTGTTTTTGGAAATAATTGTCGGTTTGATCAGAATCTGGCCGGTCGTCCTGATAATCGGCGTTTTCTTCTGGTGGATTTTCAGAGTCATTCGTCGCCGAAAAAATCAAAATCAGGGCTGATTTTTTTCATTTATCCTTAAATTCTTTGCACCTGTCGAGAATGAAAGGGCTGAAAAGCCAATTGCTCCTATTCTTGAACTTCAAAAAAATCAACATGCGTACAAACCACGAAATTGATTACAAAATTTACGGCGAAGAACTTCAATTCGTCGAAATCGAACTTGACCCCGAAGAAACAGTCGTTGCCGAGGCCGGCAGTTTTATGATGATGGACGACGAAATCAGTATGGCTACCATATTTGGCGACGGCTCTTCATCCGGCGGCACCGGAATTCTCGGCAAATTGCTTTCCGCCGGAAAAAGAGTGCTCACCGGCGAGAGCCTTTTTATGACTGCATTTACAAATGTCGGCTTTGGTAAAAGGCGCGTTGCCTTTGCTTCTCCATATCCCGGAAAAATTATTCCGTTGGATCTGTCTGAACTCAACGGAAAAATTGTTTGTCAAAAAGATGCCTTTCTCTGCGCAGCGAAGGGCGTGTCGGTTGGCATTGAATTTCAGCGAAAACTTGGTACCGGCTTATTTGGCGGCGAAGGTTTTATTATGCAAAAACTTGAAGGCGACGGCATGTCTTTCGTACACGCGGGCGGCTATGTGGTAGAAAAACAGCTTCAGCCCGACGAAACCTTGCGCGTGGATACCGGCTGCATTGTTGCATTTACAGGCGACGTAGATTACGACATTCAATTTGTAAAAGGTGTGAAAAATGTCATTTTCGGCGGCGAAGGGCTATTCTTTGCGACCCTTACCGGTCCCGGAAAAGTCTGGATACAATCGCTGCCCATCAGCCGTCTGGCATCCCGCGTCATTCAGTATGGCTCCGGCTTAGGCGGTAGAAAAGAAGAAGGAAGTATCTTGGGCGGTTTGGGCAATATGCTTGACGGCGACGGCTGGTAAAATGAACCCGTTTTTTAAAAATCTGAAATCAAATTTTAACATGGAAGATAAACATATCGAACAGTCAAAACATGCAGATACCATTGTACGAAATCATGTAATCTGGAGCATGGGCGCGGGATTGATACCCGTGCTTATCGCCGATATTTTCGCCGTGAGCGCCATTCAGTTGGACATGATTCGCCAGCTTTGCAAAGCCTATGATAAAGAATTTAATGAATTGCAGGGCAAAGCCATCGTCACCTCTCTGACCGGCTCTACAGTAGCCCGTCTGGCGGCGCGCAGTGTTGTAAAATTAATTCCGGGCGTAGGCTCTATTATCGGGGGCGTACGGGTTCGGTTTTTGCGGGCGCCTCAACGGAAGCGCCTGGCGAAGGTT
>CALMIT010000215.1 GCA_937864255.1 uncultured Saprospiraceae bacterium | reverse complement strand
GACAAGCGCGCCGTTCACGAATTGGTGATTCTGGCAGATAAAAGCCAGCAATTCAGAACTTATCAATTGCCCGATCTCGGCAAAGCGAGCCGCGCGGAATTGGTCAGTTTTATGCTCGGCAGCGGCGCCTGGACGCTTATTCGTCAGCGCCCTTTTAATACAATCGCCGATCCGCAGGTTACGCCGGTGAATGTTTTTATTTCCACATTTGATACTGCGCCGCTTGCGCCGGATTCCAATCTTTTGCTCCACGGCAGAGAGGCTGCTTTTCAAAAAGGACTGGATGTGCTGGGACTTCTCACCAGCGGAAAAGTTCATCTTGGTCTAAACGCCAAAGGCGATACGCCGCCTGCTGCTGCTTTTGTAAATGCTGCGGGCGTTGAAAAACACTGGTTTCATGGAGCGCACCCGGCGGGGAACGTGGGTGTGCAAATCCACCATATTGCGCCGCTTAATTCGGGTGATACCGTGTGGACTCTGGGCGTGCAGGAAGTGATCACTTTAGGTACGCTTTTCCTGGAAGGAAAATGGGACACGACGCGCGTAGTTGCGCTGACGGGCGACGAACTGAATACTCCAAAATATGTAGTGACCAATGCGGGCGCTCATATCGCCGACTTATTGAAAGACAATATTAAAAACAGCAATGTCCGCATAATTTCGGGCGACGTTTTGTCCGGTTCGAAAAAGACGCAGGAGCAATTTCTTGGCTACTATGACGATCAGCTGACTGTAGTTGCGGAGGGCGATTATTATGAAATGTTCGGCTGGTTGTTGCCTCAAAAATCCCGCCCCAGCGTCTCACATTCTTACCCTAATTTCCTTTTTCCCGACACCAAGTTTAAAGCCGATACCAACACGCACGGCGAAGAGAGAGCTTTTGTAGTGACCGGACAATACGAGGATGTGTTGCCGATGGATATTTATCCGCAGCATTTGATGAAGGCTATTTTGGCAAAGGATTTTGAAAAAATGGAAGGCCTCGGCATTTATGAATTGGTGGAAGAAGACGTGGCGCTTTGCGAGTTTTCATGTACTTCAAAACAGCCCTTGCAAAAAATTCTGAGAGAGGGCTTGGATATGATGCACGAGCAGAGTTAAGCGCTTGCATAGCCTGATTCCGACAGCGATATTTTTAAAAAATTTTTCAAAAGAAGATAAAAATATAAAATGAGTAAGCTAGTTGATTTGGTAAAAAAAGTGGAGCCGGATAAGAAAAAATCTCCTTTCCTGCATACGCTTTACGACGGCTTTTTCACATTTCTTTTTACTCCGAATACGACTACGAAGGGCCCGGGCGTACACATCAGAGACGGGATGGACCTAAAGCGTACTATGGTTATCGTGGTTTTGGCGCTCCAGTTGTGCTACCTTTTTGGCACGTACAATATCGGACACCAGCACTTTGCCGCCATCGGCCAACACACGGAATTTATGTCGGCCATCCACTTGAAACTCGCCTTCGGATTGATACAAATCCTGCCCATTTTTATAGTTGCCCACGTCGTGGGTTTGGGTATTGAATTTTATTTCGCCTCCAAAAAAGGTCATCCAATTGAGGAAGGTTTTTTGGTGAGCGGGGCTTTGATTCCGTTGATTATGCCGCCGGACATTCCGATGTGGATACTGGCTTTGGCAGTTGCTTTTGCCGTGATAATAGGCAAGGAAGCCTTCGGCGGTACCGGCATGAATATTTTGAATATCGCGCTGCTGGCGCGGGTGTTTGTATTTTTTGCTTACCCTACGACCATTTCGGGCGACGAAGTGTGGGTGTCGGGTCTGACAAAAGCGGCAAGCGGCGCGGCAGTAGATTATAACTGGTGGCACACAGGCTTTTTTAATGGAATATTTGAAGCGCTGGGCTGGAGTACTTTTGACACTGAGGCAGTGGTAGCGGATGGTTTTACGGGCGCTACGCCGCTGGCGCTGGCAGCCAAAGGCGGCTGGGAGGCTGTGACCAATGTTTATTCGCCGATGCAGATGTTTTGGGGCGCTATTCCGGGTTCTATCGGCGAAACGAGCAAGCCTCTGATCATTCTGGGCGCTTTGATGCTCATCATCACGGGTATCGGAAGCTGGCGGATTATGGTTTCGATGGTTTTGGGATTGATTTTCGGCGGCATACTTTTAAACTGGTGGGGCGCTACGCCTTTCATGCAGGTACCCTGGATTTACCATTTTTATATGGGTAGTTTCTTTTTTGCAATGGCGTTCATGGCTACGGACCCGGTCACCGCTGCTTCTACCAATACCGGCAAATGGGTTTACGGATTTTTGATTGGATTGATCGGTTTGATTGTGAGGGTGTTAAACCCGGCGTACCCGGAAGGATGGATGCTGGCAATTTTGTTTATGAATGTTTTTGCGCCGCTGGTAGATCACATGGTTATTCAGTCAAATGTGGGTCGCCGTCTGAAAAGAGCAAAAGCGGTTAGCAATGCTTAAATGCGTTGAATTATCGCACAAAAAATAAATTTTCGGATTTTCATCATCAAAATTTGAAACCGTGTCAACTGGATATATTTTTCGATTTACACTCATCATGACTTTCATTTCTGCGCTCATTCTGGCGGGAATGTTTTATGCTACCGAGCCTATTGCCAAGACCAGCGAAGCCGTTTTTAACAAGCGCGCCATTCTGGCGGCAGTAAAGACGCACCTTCCGAAAAAACTGGATGAAATGTCTGATCAGGAAGTACTCGCTTTGTTTGAAGAAAAAATGGATCAGCGCGTACTCAACATGAAAGGCGAACTGGTGGACGGTATCAAAGCCGAAAAAGTGGACATGGCACAGGAAAAGAAAAAACCGGTGGAAGATCGGCTGCTGCCTTTTTATGTATATGCCGGCGACGATGGCAAAAAGTTTTACATCCTGTCGGTCAGAGGTAGCGGACTCTGGGACGAAATAT
>CALMIT010000214.1 GCA_937864255.1 uncultured Saprospiraceae bacterium | reverse complement strand
CCCCCTTTTTGGGGGTGTGGAGGGGCGCTGCGACCCCCCCCACCGCCGTACCGTGCTGGTCGTCGTGAAAAACGGGGATACCAATTTCCTGCAAGCGCTGCTCCACTTCAAAGCTGCGCGGCGCGGCAATATCTTCCAGATTGATACCGCCGAAAACGGGGGAGATGAGTTTCACCGTTTCTACAATTTTGTCCGTATCCTGCGAATCAATGCAAATCGGGAAAGCGTCAATATTGGCGAAGCGTTTGAACAAAAGCGCCTTGCCTTCCATAACCGGGATGGCTGCTTTTGCGCCGATGTTGCCGAGACCCAGCACCGCCGAGCCGTCGCTCACAATGGCGACCGTATTGCTTTTGATGGTATAATCGTACACTTTTTCAGGATGGCGAAAAATTTCCATACACGGCTCTGCTACGCCCGGAGAATAAACCAGCGAAAGTTCCTCGGTAGTACGCACGTCTATTTTCGGGGTCACTCTGATTTTGCCTTTCAGCTGTTTGTGCAAAAGCAACGATTCTTTGAAGTAGTCCATTTTGACTTTTGTTGTAAATGAATTTGAAATGAAATTAAATCCGCCACAAATGAAAGCTAAAAATGCGGATCGAAGGATGTGGAAAGTCGGCTCATTTTAAAAAAAATACTGACGGATGTCATTGGCTGCGAAGGCGTCATTTTTTAAAATTACAGTCGAAATTTTTAGAAAAATTGAGCTTTTACGGGCTTTTTGGAAAAAAATTTACCATTTTTTCACACAAACAATATTCTCCAACTTTCCCAATTTCAAACGATAATTCTATCGCAGTCAAAAAGGGTCAAATTTTTTTCCGGTTTTTAAAAATTTTGTAATCAGCCCGCCGCGTCGTAATTCTTTGTAATTGATTATCAATTGGTTACAAAGATAAAAAGCGATACATTTGCGGCGATTTTCAACCACGACATTTATTAACTTAATTTTTCAATCCAATGATTAAGAAAGAATTTGCAAAAACAGGTAAAGTTTGCAAAACCACGTTCTCACTCCCGAAAGAAGCTGTAACTGACGCACAAGAAGTTGTTCTCCTCGGTGAATTCAACAACTGGAATACTGAAAAACCGGTTGTCATGAAAAAACAAAAAGACGGCTCTTTCGCTACCACGCTTGACCTCGAAATCGGTCGCGCTTACCAATTCCGCTATTTGATCAACGGCAATGTCTGGGAAAATGACTGGGCTGCCGACGACTACGTTCCTTCCGTATTTGGCGTTTACAACTCTGTAGTTGTTGTGAGCGAAACTGTAGCTCCTGTTAACGGAAAATCAAATGGAAAAGCGGCAAAAGCTCCTGCAAAAAAAGCTGAGCCAAAAGCTGTAGCTGCCAAACCGGCTGCAAAAGTTGCCGCTCCGAAAGCTGCTCCTGCCGCTAAAAAAGAAACTGTAAAGAAAGCCGCACCTGCAAAATCTGCAAAAGACGACCTGACGAAAATCGAAGGCATCGGACCGAAAATCGCTGAATTGCTGAACGGCGCCGGCATCGTAACTTTTGACGGCTTGGCAAAAGCTGACACAAAAACTTTGAAAGGCGTTTTGGAAAATGCGGGTCCGCGTTTCAAAATGCACGATCCTGCTACCTGGATGGAGCAAGCTAAATTGGCTGCTGCCGCTCAGTGGGAAAAACTTGCAAAATTGCAAGAAGAACTGAAAGGTGGAAAACGCAAATAATCTGCGTTTTTCTGAATAATATAAATTGTGTGAAACGCCGGCGTGATTGCGCGCCGGCGTTTTTTTTATCCTTTCTTTTGAAGGCGATTGCCCCGGATCCAGGAAATAATGAAAAGCAAACCGAAAAAGCCCGAAAGCCAATACCCGAGTTTGGATACAAATCCCGCCTGCTGTTCAAAAAAATGAAAATGGAGCACTAAAGAAGCGACCATCAAAAACGCCCACAAAAACTGCTGTCCCAAAATGTAAATCAGCCGGGCGCTTTCTTTTATCTCCGGCGCTCTGAATTCCAATTCGCCTTTTTGCGCCTGGCGGAGCACTTTGCTGATTTCGTCGGGCAGTCCCAGCGCGTTGGAAAGCGTTTTCCGCAAAAAGCCGGTCACGTAAGCCAGCCAGTCTTTTTCAGCCATCGCAAATTCTTTCACATAAGGACGAATC
>CALMIT010000213.1 GCA_937864255.1 uncultured Saprospiraceae bacterium | reverse complement strand
AAATCTACTAATCTTCAATCTTTTTCAAAAAATGATAAAATCTGCCGGCTTTGTTGCGGGATTATTTTTGTTCCTATCGCTCCTGAGTAGTTGCGAAGAAGTGAACCCGACGCCGCGTCCGCGCGGTTTTCCGAAAGTTGAATTTCCTGAAAAAAAATACCAAGCATTTGAGGAGGGTTACTGTGATTTTACTTTCCAATACCCGACGTACGCAACCATTGAGCAGGACACGCAATATTTTGACGAAAAGCCGAAGCATCCCTGCTGGTTCAATATTTTCATTCCGCAGTTTGACAGCCGGATTCATTGCAGCTATTACCCGGTGACGAGTGAAAAAGATTTTGAAGAATTGCGCAGCGACGCTTTTGAATTGGCTAATAAACACAACATCAAAGCCAATTTTATAGACGAATTGCCCGTCAAAAAGCCGGATGGTACGGAGGGTTTTGTTTTTGACATAGATGGGGCGGTGGCTTCACCTTTTCAGTTTTACCTGAGCGATGGCAAGCGCCACTTTTTACGCGGCGCGCTTTATTTCAACACACAATCCCGCCCTGATTCGCTGGCGCCTGTGCTCGATTTTGTGAAATCCGACATCATGGAAATGATCAATACGCTGGAATGGAAGTGACGATGTGATGATGAGATAATGTGCTGATGTGGCGATGGGTGAAGGGTTTGGATTTTAATTCTTAACGGAATGCAAATGTCAGGAATGCGAGATTATTTTTAGAAATAATTTTTTTATTCTTGCCTCCGTTTTTGGTGAAAACTTGAGAATTATTTTTCATACATTCGCCGAAACAGAAAGCGGCCCGGGTTGACCGGACCGCTTTTCGAAATCCTAAATAACTAACCTATATCCTTTACAAAGCAAAAATCCTTCCATGTCCAAAAACGCAAGTTCGAGGATCATTTTTTTTCTGCTGATCGTCCTCTCCGTACCTGCCTGTGCTGCCTGGAGAAATCCGGGAGACGGCATTAATCGCGTAAAAAACAACGCCGAAGAAGAACGCCTGCGCGAAGACATCGTTTACTATGCTGAAAAGTTTTTAGGTTCGAGGTATAAATATGCCGGACGCAGTCCGAAGACAGGTTTTGACTGCTCGGGGTTCACACATTTTGTGATGAATAATTTTGAAATAAAACTCTCTCCAAGCTCCCGCGAGCAGGCAACCCAGGGCAGATCCATAGACCTCAAAACAGCCCTGCCCGGTGATTTGATATTTTTCAGAAGAAAAGGAAGAATCAACCACGTGGCGATGATCGTGGAAACGGACGGCAAAAATATCAAAATCATACACAGCACTTCGCGGGGCGTGGTAGTGGACGAACTGATGAAGTCAAAATACTGGAAACCCAAAATCGCCCACGTCCGCAACGTCATCAGCAGCTGATTTTTCAAAAGCTGTCCGGTCATTTTAAGTCTGCACAATTCCTCAAAAATTTTTTATTGCTGAATTTTTTTTAGCTTCACCGTCCTATTGCACCTGGAAGGTTTCATTTCATTTTATCATTGAACCATGTGCGGACGTTATTCATTTTTTGTATCCAAAGAGCGCATCCAGCAACAACTGCCCAATGTTGAAACGGGCGAAAATATGCGCCTCAGCTACAATATCGCGCCAACGCAACACGCCTACGTCGTGACCAACGACAATCCAAACAAACTCCAATACATCACCTGGGGATTGATACCCAATTGGTCGAACGACGGCAAAAATACCGGCAAACTCATCAATGCCCGCCGGGAAGGAATCGAGACGAAGCCGTCGTTCAGACTGCCCGTGCGCAAACGGCGGTGTATCGTACCCGCAGA
>CALMIT010000212.1 GCA_937864255.1 uncultured Saprospiraceae bacterium | reverse complement strand
ACATATTTTAAACCTTCCGGCGTTGTTTTCAAGTCGCTTCCGAGGCTGTTTTCTTTGTATTTTTTCAAGGTCTCCGCTATCATCTTTGCCACCTCCGGTTCGCGCTCGCGATATGCTTGTGCCGCTACTTCTGCCTCAGCTTTTCTGTCTGCTTCTTTCTTCTCAAAATCAGCTTTTGACTGGATATCAATAACCACAATATCAAAAAACAAGCTCTTCACACCTTCCAAATCGGGCGGAAGATTTTTCATCGTGTCCAATGCAATTTCGACAGACGCGCTGTCGCCAACGCCAAGTACGTTCAACACGTCTTCCACCGCCGAAGGATTCGGGTTATCTTTTATTTCGATGATTTGCATGTTGTCCATCTCGCGGGTGGAAAACATAATGCTGTCGCCGTTGCGTTGTTGTATGTGGAAAGAAACGACGTCGCCGATTTTGGGCTTTTCGCCGCCCGCATTTTTGTGAAGCGTGTATTTAAAACCTTTCGGGCTGGTCATTTCGCCTGCCGCGCCGCCGCTGCTTTTACAAGACCAGGTCAAAAGCAAACCGGCTGCTAAGATCAAACTGAAAAATCGCATAAAAAAGATTGATTAAGGATGAAAAATAAGCCCGAAAGCAATTCAGTCGTTTTTTAACCGCACGGCTTCCTGCCTTTTTAGTAAGGGCGCAAAAGTAAGTATTTAATAGAATTTGAAAGTTTTTTTGGAAAATTTTGAATTGATTGCGGGTGAGCGGGAGATTTTGGGTTTTGGGGAAATCGTTTTTTCCACCCCCTACCCCCGCCAGCGGGGGATAATCCCCCTAACTACTACAATTTTGAGGACACATGATCGAGGCTTTAATTACTACGATTTTATGGGCTGTCATTTTCCCCCTTCGGAGGGGGTTGGGGGTGGACATCCCTCAAAGCCTCTATCTTAAAACTAATTGCCCGGATCACATTTTCCAAATCACTCAAAATCTCTCCGTCTGAAAATCTCAAAATGTGAAACCCTACCGCCTTCAATTCCAAATCCCGCATCCGATCTTTTTCGATAGTTTCTTCCCACGTATGAGTCAATCCGTCAACTTCTATAATCAGCATGAGTTCCAAGCAGACAAAATCTACGATATAATTCAAAATCGGACGCTGCCTTCTAAATCCAAAACCGAGGTACGAGGCTTTCAGCGCGTACTTCCAAAGCACGGCTTCTGCTTTGGTCATATTTTTTCTCAATGAATTCGCCTTTTCGTTGAGCGCCTTATTATAATGGTAGTTGTTTTTCGGAGAGGCTTTCTCCTGTTTAGTTTTCATGTTTTAAGCCAATAATTTGATTTATTGTAATTCATTTTTGTTCTACACCTCCGGCAAAAGACAAAACTACATTTGGCAGAAATTTTATTTAAAATCTGACAACCTGCCAAACATTATTTATTTCAAAACATTATTGTCAGGGCTAAACGTCTTTTTGTCAGGAAAATCATCTCAAATAAGGTGATTTTTTCAGTTGGCACAATTAGTGAGGTCAATTCCCAAACCGATAAAAGAGAGAATAAGCGGGGAACTAAAATGCTTGCCTTTTAGCCTATTTAGTTTCCAACTTTTTGTGCTTTTTAAAAACAAAAATAATTATCCACAGGGTGTGGATATATTTTTTGAATGTAATTAGTTGATACAAGTAACTTTGTGTTACAAAAAAAGGCTGCTTAAAAGCAGCCCGTAATTTTTAGGTATTAAGCGTCCTTATAGGAAGGACATTTTAATGATGTGCAAGAATAATGCAAATTTTTAAATCTGCATTCCTTCCTTCAAAATTTTCCTTCCTCAAGGTCGCCTTTTAAACATTTTCATCACCATTAAAATTTTTGAAACATGAGTTCAAAAAAGAATCAGCATGTTACCCCACACCCCGAGGGTGGCTGGCAAGTAAAAGGGGCCGGCAACAGCAAAGCGACCAAAAAAGTCGAAACCCAAAAAGACGGTATTGATGTCGCTAAAGGAATTGCAAAGAATCAGGGAAGCGAAGTAGTAATACATCGCCCCAATGGAAAGATTCGAGAAAAGAATTCCTACGGCAAAGATCCATTCCCTCCTAAAGGTTGATTTTAGGGTCTAATCCTCCCAGACGAAGCGGAGGGATTTATTTTTCTAAATTTTC
>CALMIT010000211.1 GCA_937864255.1 uncultured Saprospiraceae bacterium | reverse complement strand
GCTGCGGTATAGCCGACACAGATACTGACAATGACGGCACGCCGGATTGCAACGATGGTTGTCCGAATGATCCGAATAAAACGGAACCGGGCGTTTGCGGCTGCGGAATAGCTGACACAGATACTGACAACGACGGCACGCCGGATTGCAACGATGGTTGTCCGAATGACCCGAATAAAATAGCGCCGGGCGTTTGTGGCTGCGGAATAGCCGACACAGATGCTGACAATGACGGCACGCCGGATTGCAACGACGGTTGTCCGAACGACCCGAATAAAATAGCACCGGGTGTTTGCGGCTGCGGAATTGCTGATATTGACAACGACAACGACGGGTACTACGTTTGTGAGGATTGCGACGACAATAATCCGGCTATCCACCTAAGCAATGGACCGGAAATGACGAACGTGATTTACCACAATCCGAATTCCGTCACGGTGTATTGGAGCACTATTCCGGGCAGTACGAATTATGCTATTCGTTACCGCGAACAGGGCAGTAATGACCCGTGGGTAGAAGCTACTTCGCTGCGCGCCTGGAGACGATTGTACAGCCTCGCTGCCTGCACGGATTACGAAGTGCAATTCCGCCATTTTATCAGCGGCGCTTGGGGCTGCTGGTCCTTGAATGATTATTTTACAACCTCCGGGTGTGCGAAAACATTCAATCCGGGAGGCATAAAAGGCGTGTTGCCGGAGATGCAGGTATTTCCGAATCCGACAGATGATGTTTTAAACATTTTACTGGACGAAGGCCTGAGCGGAAAATCTGTCAGACTGACCTTGCGCGACCAGCTTGGACGCGAGATTTGGTACAGAAAAATTCAACATCTTGAAACGACTTTGATTGAGTTGAATGTCCGCGAATACAACCTTGCGGCGGGCGTTTATATGCTGTCTTTACAGACCGAAAATAGCGTAGCGACTCAACAGGTAGCTGTGACCCGATAAATTATGGGTAATTATTTAAAAAATGCCCGAACGAAGAATTCTTCGTTCGGGCATTTTTTTTGACTCATTTGTATTTTTGCTGATCAATCATTTTAAGCGTGTTGAATCACAGGCGTCTTTTTTATCTTACTGGCATGCTGTTATGGTCACTTTCGTGGGCCGTGGCGCAGCAATACATTGTGGATGAAACTTATTACGGGATAAAAGAAGGGCTTTCTCACCGCGATATACAATGTATCGCTCAGGACACGCAGGGTTTTATCTGGATAGGTACCAAATACGGGCTTAATCGTTTTGACGGCTACCGCTTTAAATGGTACACGAAAGAAAATTCCAGACTGCAATCCAACGAAATCAACCATATTTTAAAAGATAAGTTGGGAAAATTCTGGCTGATAAACACCGGCGCTTTTTTCAGAAAAGCCGTTATCAGCATTGATATTTTTGATCCGGTAACAGAAGAAATCAAAACATTTGAGCAGTATTTCGGAGAAAAAAAACCTTTCGCCGCCCAGGATATTGCTTGTTTTAATCAAGATGAGCAAAACGAAATTCTCTTTTTTACCAACGACGGACGCCTTTCCACCTTTG
>CALMIT010000210.1 GCA_937864255.1 uncultured Saprospiraceae bacterium | reverse complement strand
CTCATAGATCGGCTCAAGTATTTGCGGGCCGGCTTTCTCAAAAGCGTGTTTGAAACACATGGTGGCGGCAAGCATAAAAGCCATATCATTGCTATCTACCGGGTGCATTTTGCCGTCGTACACAGACACACGGATGTCCTGGCAGTTGGAGCCGGTGAGCGGGCCTTCTTCCATTTTACTCATGATACCTTTCTTGATGGCATTGCTAAAACGTGAGTCAATGGAGCCGCCCACGATACACCAGAGAAACACCAGCTTGCCGCCCCATTTCAATTCGTCCACATCTTCATTTCTGACGGTCAGGTCAGATGGATTGGGCATACCTTCGTGCCAGGGTTCGAAGCGCATGTGTACTTCCGCAAACTGTCCGGCGCCGCCGGATTGCTTTTTGTGGCGGTACATTTCGTCGGCTTTCCGCGTGATAGTTTCGCGGTAAGGAATGCGCGGGCGAATGAATTCCATCGCCACACCGTGTTCTTTTTCTACGCGGTGTTTTACCAAATCCAGATGTAATTGTCCCTGTCCGTGCAGGATGGTTTGCTTGAGCGATACGGACTGCTCTATCATGATCGTCGGGTCTTCCTCACTGATCACGTGCAAGGCTTTCATCAATTTTTCCATTTCCTGTTTGCTCGGCGGATTGATAGCCGTGCGAATGCGCGGGTCGGGGAAATGCATGGCTTCTATTTGCCGATCCGTGCCTTTGGTATTCAGTGTGTGCCCGGTGTGGGTTTCTTTTAATTTAACCGTTACGCCGATGTCGCCGGCTTTCAGTTCGTGTACAGACTCTCTGTTTTTACCATTCGTGATAGAAAGAGAACCGAGGCGCTCACTGTTGCGCGTGTTTGCGTTGACCAATTCATCGCTGGTGTGCAAAGTGCCCGAATAAACTTTGAAATAAGACAAGTTGCCCACACGGTTTTCGTGAACGGTTTTATAAATAAAAATGGTCGTCGGACCATTGGCGTCGCATTTCAGCGTGCCGCCGCCTTCCAGTCTCGCGGGCGGCGCGTCGGCGGGCGAGGGACACACGTCATTGATAAAGCCCATCAAACGCCCACTGCCCATATTTTTTTCGGAAGAACAGCAAAACACAGGATAAAGAGATTGTTTGGCAATTGCTATCCGCAGCCCGTAAGCCAGGTCGCTTTCCTCAAGCGTACCTTGCTCAAAATATTTTTCCATCAAACCTTCGTCATTTTCTGCGGCTGCTTCCACAATGGCGTTGTGCATATCTTTGGCGCGATTCATTTCCGAATCGGGTATCGGTTTTTTTTCGGGTTTGCCGCCGTTTGGCGGAAAGACGTACATGACCATGCGCAGCGCATCCACGATGGTGTTGAATCCGTTACCCTGGTTGAGCGGGTATTGCACCGGAATTACTTTTGTGCCGAAGCGGTTCTGCGCCTGTTCCAGCGTTTTTTCATAATCAGCTTTTTCGTTGTCTAGGTGGTTGATGACAAAAATAGCGGGCGTATTAAAATGCTCGATGTATTCCCATTGCAATTCTGTTCCTACTTCCACGCCGCTTCGCGCATTCAGCAGAATCACCGCCGTGTCGGCTACTTTGAGAGAAGCCACAATTTCGCCGGCGAAATCATCAAAGCCGGGCGTGTCAAAAATATTGATTTTGGAATCTTTCCAACTGGCGTGCATGAGGGTGGTAAAAAGCGAATTGCCGCGCTCCTGTTCGATGTCCGTATGATCGGACACGGTGTTGCCTTCCGATACAGAACCGCGGCGATTTATGGCCCCAGCTTCGAAAAGCATACATTCGGCGAGGGTGGTCTTCCCACTGCCGGAGTGCCCCAAGAGCACTACGTTTCTGATGTTTTTGGTGTCGTACGTCATATATGGAGTATTTTCTGTGGTGAATGAAATTTTCTTCCAAAACAAATAGCCCGATTTTGACAATCGGGGGCGTTGAAGTTAGGAAAAAACATCAAAACACAAAATATCCTTTAAAAAAGAGCGGATAATTTTTGATAGTACGAAAAGGAAAAATGGCAGGGCAGTTTTTTAAAACATACCAAAGACAGGTTTTTTGATACAAACCGGCCTAATGTGGAATTTTTACAAATTACATTTTAAAAAAGTCGGCGCAAATTTTTCAGCTAAGCGCGGCTTTATAAATTTTCTTGCATGAGCGCTTCCATATTTTTTTCTATCGCTTCGAGGGGCGAGGCGCCCGTCATCAGGTATGTATGGTGAAAATCGGGCAGTGAAAAACTGTCCGGATGAGCCTTTTTCAGTTGATCCGCCATCTGTTGAATTTTCCAGGCGCCTACTTTGTAACTGAGCGCCTGCGCCGGCCAATTCGTACAACGCACCACTTCCCGCTCAGCTATCTCGTCCTGCCCGCGGATGTATTTTTTCCAACAGTTCATGGCTTCTTCTTTCGACCAGCCGTAATGGTGAATCCCGACGTCAATCAATATCCGCACCGAGCGCACTAAATCCCACTCCCACTTACCGAGTTCGGCGTAAGGATCGCGATACAAGCCGATTTCTTTTCCAAAATACTCGACATACGCGCCCCAGCCTTCAAAATTCCCCGGGTAGTAAAATTGCCTTTTGAAGGCGGGCTGATCTGGCAGCCGGTCGCGCAGGCTCCACTGATAATGATGCCCCGGTACTGCCTCGTGAATAAACAGCCAATCCATCGCCCGCCGATTGTGCCGCCCGTCGTAAAAATTAAAATGAAAAACGCCCGTGCCGTAAGCGTTGTCTGCCCGCGGACTGTAGTAGCCCGGCGGGGTAAACGGCCCCGCGTTCGCCCATTCCATAAAAGCGATATCGGCGATGGCGGTGTCGCGAAACATGCGCCCCAGGTTGTGGAAAGCTATTTTTTTTATTTCCTCATAATATTCCAGGATTTTGTTTTTGTCGTGCAGGTAAAATTCATCGGATTGCAGGTGCGCATAAAAAGCGTCGTCGTCTTTGAAACCGAGGCTGTTTTGGACTTTTTTTATCTCGCCCTGCACGCGGGCTACTTCTTTTTCGCCGAAGCTGAATAATTCTTCCGGCGTGATGTGCAGGCTGGTAAAAAAATGAATCCGGTACGCGTACCAACCTTCCATTTGGCTGAGTCCGTTGGTGGGAATCGCGTCCGGTTTTCTTTTTCGGTACGCCTTTTCGAGGGCGGTTCTTTCCAGATTCAGCCGGATTTCAAAATCAATGTGATCGTAGTGCAATTGATTCAGCGCGGTCAGGCGCTTTTTTTCAATAGCCGCCAGTTTGGACTGTATGCCATTAAAAAAATCTTCCTGTTTTTGAATTTTCGCTTCGTCCGGTATTGCGTTGAAATATTCCCGGTAATCGTAGGTCAGCGAGGGAATATTTAAACTTTCCAAACCTTCGTCAAATTCGGTCATCAGTTTTTGAAATGCTTCGCTTGGCGTTTCGACAGGCGCTTGCCGCAAAACGGGGACGAAAAAAAATCCGCTCAAAACCAGCAACGTCGAAAACCGGAATTTTGAAAAAAACATAGAGGTGATTTTTAGCCGTTTGAAGGTTTTAAAATAAAAATGCCGATGGTGCTGCCGGCTTGCCGGTTGAACAGAATTTTACCGTCGCCATTCGCGTAACCTGCCCGCGCATCGTAATAAGGCGGTTCGGCAAAACTGACCTGGCGCAGGCTGCTGCCGTCTGCTTTGATTTCGTAAAGACAATAATTTCCATTCCTTTTCGACGAAAAAATGACTCTCTGACCGTCGGCCGACCAGGCGGGCCAGCCTTCCATTTGGGGCGTATTGGTCAGATTGACCGGCTGCGTTCCGTCCGCGTTCATAACGTAAATGTCGTCGCTGCCATCGGGCAAACCTTTCAGGTAAAGAATTTTTTTGCCGTCGGGCGAAAAACGGGCGCAGGTTTCCACCTCCGGCGTATTGGTGAGTCTTTTCAGATTTTTACCGGCAAGGTCGCTTTGATAGATTTCAAAACTTTCCGCGTTGTCACGCGAAGAATTGAACAGCAGCCATTTGCCGTCGTACGAAAAATACGGGTGGATGTCGCGCGCGGGATTGTTTGTGAGCCTTTTCAAGCCGCTGCCGTCGGCATTCATGATATAAATTTCTTCATTGCCGTCGCGATCAGACACAAAAGCGATTTTGGAATTGTCGGGCGACCAGTCCGGAAAATTGCTATTGGAATCGTGAAGGGTGATTTGTTTTACCTCGCTGCCGTCCGCATTCATGGTGAAAAGTTGCCACTTGCCACTTCGATTACTTTGAAAAAGAATACGCCGCCCGTCCTTCGACCAGCGCGGGTACGCATTCTCCACGCCCTCCGCCCACAATATCTGCGTTACATTTTCTTTTTTCTTTTCAATGGCGGGCGCTCCTTTTTTTCCGGCTTTTTTTTTTTGCCATTTTTTGGTTGTATCGGCTATTTTTTGGGTTAAAAGGTCCGGGATCGGTGCGCGCCTCCCAAAAATTTGCGGCGCTGTTCATGGCGTGACCGGCATTTTCAATTTCTATAAAAGTGCCGTTGCCGGGGTGATATTGGTTGACCGTTTCGGCGATTTGCCGGTGTTCCTCTCTGGCCGCTACATAATCGGCGCTGCCCCAGACTGTCAGCACTTTTCCGGCATATTGACTCCAGGCAAAAGGAATATTCAAATCATACAATTGATACCAAAAAGATTTGTCTCGCAGCAACAAAAAATCGTACACGTCGCCACAGGCGGGCAGGCGTTTCACAGCTTCTTCCCTGCTCAGGCGCGCGTTCATCAGCATGGAAGTACAGGCGCACTGCTCTTTGATATAATCGTCGGTTTCAGCCGGCGTCATATTGTAAGCCTGCGCCACGGTTTTACGTGTATTGGTGTAATATTCCATAAAATTGACGCCGATGGTGCCGTAGGCTACGATACCTTTTACCGGCTGTTCTTTGGCAACGAGCGGCGCCATCACGCCGCCCATGCTGTGTCCGAGTATGAAACAATTGCCGGCATCCACGTCGCTCCTTTCCCGGAGCGCGGTGAAGGCTGCGTTATAACCTTCCAACTCAGTAGAAAAATCCATTTGCTCGCAAGGCGGTCCGTTGCTGTCGCCCAGACCGGATTTGTCCACCCGCATCACGACGAAATTTTCCCTGGCAATGCGGTTAATAAGTTGCATGACCGTGCCGGAAGTGTCGAAAGGCGTATCCACCGAACTGCAACCGACGCCCTGGATGAAAAGCAACGCGGGTAATTTTCCGGCATTTTTAGGTTTGGTTACAATGGTGCGCAAGACGCCCGTACTCATTTTGACGGCGCCGTAGCTGACTTCGAGGTCGCTGTAATTTTCTTTTGGGAGGCCTTGAATCGTCGTTTTCTCCTCCAGCGTTTTTCCGTCGCGTATCAGTTTGTAATGCAGCGGCTGCCCGGCGCGGTAG
>CALMIT010000209.1 GCA_937864255.1 uncultured Saprospiraceae bacterium | reverse complement strand
GTTATTGGAATTGGAAACAAATCCTGTGGTTTTACTGAACCGGGCTTTGGCTTATTTTCAAAACAAGCAGATGGAAAAAGCCAGGGTTGATTTCGAAAATTTGAAAACGTTACAACCAGATAATGCTTTGATATACAATTATTTGGGAGAAATAAGCGCCGCAGGCGACAACTATGAACTCGCGTTTGAAAATTTTAAAAAGGCGTTGGAACTGGACGGAAGCGATGCGGTTATTTTGAATAATTATGGCAGGGATTTGGCGAAAGCCGGCAATTATCAGGAAGCCATGACGCAGTTTGACAAGGCTATAAAAATAGCACCGCAAAGCGCCCTTTTTGCGAACAGGGCACTGGCAGAACTGGAAATGGATAATCTGGAAAAAGCCAGAACAGATGCGCAAACGGCGATAGACCTTGATTTTAAAAATGCGCAGGCTTATTATACGATGGGAAAAATTGAATTTCGGGCGGGTAATTATTTTGATGCGGTCGAATATTTTAAAATGGCTTGCGACATTCAACCTGCCGAACCTGCTTATTTTTTCGCACTTGGCTTGGCGCATTTGAGCAGGCAAGAAAAAGAGGACGCAAATATTGCATTTCAGCAAGTTTTTGAAATGGCTCCCGATTTTCCGGAGCTAAAAAAATATCTCACTAAGTAGATTAAAAATTTTGCAAAAACCGGACGAAAGAAAATTATGCGGATGGCGAGCGGGTTTTATAGTGCCAATCAGTAGAATCGGTTTATTTTTGCACCCGCTTTGCTGGCTCCGGCAAGTCCGGAGCGGTGTAATTTTTCAAAAAACGACATTATCTTGAAACGTACACATTTCGTTCTGGCAATTGTTTTCCTCGTACTTATTATTGACCAGGCTTTAAAAATCTGGATAAAAACTACTTTCGAATACGGTGAAGAAGTAAAAATATTAGGGCTTGAGTGGGCAAGGCTTCATTTCGTAGAAAACGAAGGAATGGCTTTCGGTTTCACTTTCGGCGGTAGTTATGGAAAACTCGCATTAAGTCTCTTCAGAATTGTTGTCGTTACTTTTTTAGGCATTTATCTCTTCCAACTCATACGTTCTAAATTGTCGTACAGTTTTCTTGCCTGTGTTTCACTCATCCTTGCCGGCGCTTTAGGGAATATTATTGACAGCACCTTCTACGGTATCATTTTTTCCGAAACACCCTATCACGGGGGTATCTCTCAGTTTATGCCTGAAGGAGGTGGTTATGCGCCCGTGTTTTATGGGAAGGTAGTAGATATGTTTTATTTTCCCATCATGCAAGGTACGTTCCCCGATTGGATGCCTATTTGGGGAGGCGAGCAATTTTCCTTTTTTCGCCCTGTATTTAATGTAGCCGACGCTGCGATTACCACGGGCATTCTTAGCGTCATTCTTTTCCATAGAGATTTCTTTAGCCAGGGGCATACCGAGGCAGTACCTGATGCCAATACAACTCTCAACACGTCTCGTCCGACTCCCGATGCAGAGCAGGTAGTTGATGATGCCGAGGGAGGAAAAGAAGTATAAAATCAAAAAAATTACTGAGAAACCTTCTGCCTTTTTTTGGAATTTTCAAGGAAAGAGCGTACTGATTTTACAGCATTGTCAATCTTGTCATAATCCAGGCTGTAATGAATGTATTTTCCTTCTCTTTGGGTGTTTACCAGACCGGCGAGTCGTAAAATCCTGAGATGTTGTGAGGTAATGGATTGTTCCAATTTCAACGTATTATAGATTTTGTTTACGTTGATGGCGTCATTTTGATCAATAAACTCCAGGATTTTTAATCTGAGTGGATGTGCTAACGCGCGCAAAATTTCTGAAGACAATTGCAGTTGCTCGTGCTCAAGGGTCACCTTAGCCTTTCTCATAGAAGTTATTTTTTTGTAATGTTAAATTTGCAAAGCAAATATGCGTCAATAAATTATATTTTCAAAAGGACATAATTAAAAATGCCGTGAACAGGGTATGTTCACGGCATTTTTAATCAGAAAGCCAAATTCGAAGACTGGGATTTTTGTAAAGAAAGTAAACGTTTTTAAATCATTTCTTTCAGATTTTTGTGCAATAGATCATGTGTTTGTTTAAGCGGCTAATTCTTCCACGAGGCGCGAAATCTGAGCCAACCTGTCTTTGTCCAATGAATAGAAAATGTACTTTCCCTGTCTTTCTGTGGCAACAACGCCAGACCTTCTTAAAATGGCCAAATGCTGAGAAGCGACCGATTGTTCAAGACGCAATTTGATGTATATCTCGGTCACGGTCATCTTGCCGTTTTCTTCGAGTAAATCCACCATTTTTTGTCGGAGTTTGTGATTAACGGCCCGGAGAACTAAAACGGCCTTTCTGAGCTCAGCGTAGTCTAATTGAATCTCTGTCTTTCCCTTCTTTAAAACGACAGTTTCGTTTTTTTGCTTTCTCATATTTATGTTTTTTGTGTAATGAATTATGTTTCCCCAAGTAAAACCAAAACTATACCAAATTAAAATATTATAATATGTTTTAAGGTGTAAAGCATCTGATAATGAGGCAAAAATAATAAATTCATTCCTACAATAAAAAATCTAATTTAATGTATTTTTATTTATAATATCTTCCCCGGAACGGTGATATTCGGCGCTTTAAAATAGAAGGGTTCGTAGAGGGCAAAATCGGTGAAATCGCGCTTGGAAAATTTTTCAAATGAGAACGCAATCAGGTTGGATGCGGTGCATATTTGAGGAATAAAAACAGCGTTGGAGTGCCGGATGATTTCCTTGCATTTCGGAGCGCCGTTTCCACAAAAAACAACTTCTCCTTTTTCCAATACTTCGGAAAAACTGTTCGCGTCAACTATCAGGGCTGTTGCAAGATTTAATAAGGAAAGGCGCGCGTCAAACAAAGAAGTATAAACCTCCATTCTGCGCGCATCAATCATTGCGCAATAAAAATCAGCATTTGGATATGCCGCGGCCGCTGCAAAGGCGAGTGATTTTAAAGTATCCACGGCGATAAGCGGCAGACCGAGTGCGTAGCAAATACCTTTTGCTACCGAACTTCCGACCCGCAATGAAGTGTATGATCCCGGACCGTTGCTCAGTGCGATGGCGTCCATTTTTTTCAAATCAAGCCCTGTCCGGGAGAGACAGTTTTGAATGAGTACAGTCAGTTTTTCGCTATGCCGGTACGGTTCTGTGGCTTCTTCGAGAGCAAGTACTTGTAATCCGTCGGATATGCAAACCGAACAAACATCGGTAGCAGATTCTATATTTAAAATAAGGGGCATTGGGTATTTGCTTTTTGGATCAGGAACGGATGATTTGTAGCAGTTCGTCCAGTTTTGGTGAAAGAATAATATCTACTCTGCGGTTTTTTGACTTGTTCTCGGCTGTAGTGTTTGGCACGAGCGGCACAAAAAATGACCTTCCCGCAGCGGTCATCCTTTTTTGATCCACGCCATTACCAGCGAGAATTTTTACTACGGAAGTGGCTCTGGAGACACTCAGATCCCAATTGTATTCCGCAGTGCCGTCGGTGTCTGTGTGCCCCTCGACGGTAATTTCGATATCGGGATTTGCAGACAACACCTGCGCCAGTTGCTGAATAGCCTGCTTTCCTTTTACGTCAATTTGATCGCTTCCTGATTTGAAAAGCAGGTTTTGGCTGAGAGAAACATACAGTTTACCGTCGCGTTCGGTGACGGTAAGTTCGGCAGCCGTAAAACCCAAAAGTGCCTGATTTACTTTATTTCGCAACTCGGCTACTTTTGCGTCTTTTGCGCTAAGCGCCTCTTGCAATTCGCCTATTTTGCTTTCCCAGTCTTTTAAAATGTTTTCTCTTTTTTCCAATTCCCGTTGAAGACTGTCAAGGCTTCTGCTTCTCATGTCCAACTCGTCGCGCTGCTTTGAGAGCGTTTCGGTCAGCGATTTTATTTCGGAAGAAGAAGACTGAAGTAAGGTCTTGTTTTGTTGCAGTAAATCATCATATCGCTTCAGCAGGTCTTGGTAGCTGCGGTCAAGACTTTGAATTTTGACCGTTGCTTCTTCCAGACTTTTGGTGTTTTGGCGAAGTTGGGCGTTAAGCACTGCATTTTCGCTTTCCAGTTTTTGCTTCTCTTCTTCGACGACTTTTAAGGCTTTGTATTCATTTTGATAATAGTCCCTGTTTTCCAAAAGGGCGTTATATTTTTTTGAACTTACACAGGCTGTAAGCATGGCACTGGCAAAAAGCAGCAGGAAAAAGGCTCGCATGAGGTTCGTTTTTCGCGATTAAAAAATTGAAGTGTTGGAACAAATTTAAAAAATTAAAAGTGTCCCGTCTTTTTGTCTTCCACAAAATTGCAGGTACTCAACCCAACATCACTACAAAAAATATAAAAACAGAATGACCCGGCGGCAAAAAATCATGCCGTCCGGGTCATTTCAAAGGGGTAGTTTTTACGAACTCGGGAGATAATTATCGCACGATCGCTACCGGCATATTTTTATCAAAAACTCCCGAGAGCGTCGGCGTTTGTGCGCCGGTAGTATATTGTACAACTTTGGAATAAACAAACTCATACAATTCCTGCACATTAACGATGCCGTCGCGGTTTTTGTCTGCATCGCCTTTCAGACCTTTGATTAAATAATGGCTGAAAATACCCGAACGCAG
>CALMIT010000208.1 GCA_937864255.1 uncultured Saprospiraceae bacterium | reverse complement strand
ACGAAATCGCCGAGCGCGCCCAGCCGGATCACCAGCACGCGCTCGTATTCCCCGGGATTCGGGGCGGCCGCGCCGGTGCCCTCGCTCATCGCGCGCGCATTCGCCCGGCCATCACGGCCTGATAGAGCGCGAGGGTCTTGGCGCACATCGTGTCTTTCGCGAATTTTTCCCGGGCGTGGGCCTCCGCCGCGCGGGCCATCGCCTGGCGCTGCTCCGGCGTGAGGCCGAGCGCCTGACGTACCTGCTCCACTTCTTCGACGAAACGGTCAAGCTCCCAGAGACTTGTATCCTGCGGAATGTCCGAGTAGCCGCTGCCGAGTTGGTCGTAATAAATAAACTCAATGCCTTCCTGCGGCAAAAAACTTTCCATACATTCAAAATAGTCGTGATTGACGCCCGGGCCGCCGTGCAACAACAGTAGTTTTATTTTCGGATTGTTGCCGATTCGTTTTGTCCAGACCTTGAATTTTCCTTTCGGACTTTCTATTTCTACCATTTTCACCCCGCCGGTTTGTATGCCGCTTTCGGCTGGCCGGAAGTATTCTTTCAGAGAAATTTCCCCGGAGGGCGTTTCTGCCGGAGCAGGTTGTTGGCGGCAAGCCGGCATAGCCGATATTAAAAAACAAGCATAAAGCAGGAAGGCATTTTTCATCGCAGGTATTTTTAAAATGAGCAAATCGGATAAAACAAAGCACCGTAAAAATACCAATTCGGACGCCTTATTTTACTTTGTTTTTTATCGGCGGAACGGTTTGTAAAAAATTGAAAATGGCAGAAATTTCAGCATCCGACATGCCGGCGTGCGGCTGCATCGGATAACGCACCATAGTGCCGTCCGGCTTTCGTCCGTATTTTACTGTTTCGATAAATTGCGCTTCCGTGTAATTGCCGATACCCGTTTCTTTATCGGGGGTGATGTTGGCAGAAAGTACAATTTGAGCTTCCAGATTCAGCAATTTGTTGCCGCCGCCGTAGTAGCCTTCCGATTTTTCAGGATCCAAATCATTGTTTGTTTTAAAATCAGCCGAATGACAGGAAAAGCAACCGTACACATTATTGGCCATATATTTTCCCCATTCGACAGCATTACTTGTATCCGGTTCGGGAATCGGTTTTTTTGGCAATTCATAAGGACCCAAAATCGTGCGGCTCAATATTTTGGTGAGTAACGAAGGCTCGGTGGGCGGCGGCTCTCTTCTCGATGGCTGCACGGCCGGCGCATTCGAGCGGAGCCAGGCGATAATAGCTTTCACATCTTCATCGGACATGAGCGGAAATTTGGGCATGTAAGCCGGTGCAAAGCTGCCGTCTTTCCTTATGCCTGTGCGCAAAAAATGATAAATCTCGCCGTCCGTCCATTTGCCGATGCCGATTTCAGGATCCTGGGTGATGTTTTTGGAATAAATGGTACCAAAATCTTTGGGGATGTCTCCAACCAGCTTACCCGACAATTTACCGTCGTCGCCGGTATGACAGCTCGCACAAACCATAGAGGCGATTTTACCGCCCTGGGCTATTCGTTCGGGGGTAGGCTCCACGGTCAGTTGTTGTATTTGAGGCGGGTCGAACGAAGGCAGACCGGCAACGCTGAAATAACCTGCCGTACACGCTATGAGCAGTGCAATTGCTCCGAGCGTCCAGAGGAGAATTTTGAAAAACTTTTTCATGTCAAAATGATTTTAAAGGTTGAGAAAGTATTTAGGTGTCGTACGAAAACCCGCCTCTCGAACCACCTGGCAGGTAAATTCCAAATGGTTCGAGGACAGGGTGATTTTCAAAATTTTATAAAAACAGATGAGTTCGTAAAGCAAGTTTAGCAGCAGGAAAAACCTGATAATCAGTTATTTGACATCGGCGCGCTCAATTGCTGCATCATGCCCAGGTGATCGGCATTGAGATAAACATTGCTGACCTTGTCGCCGCTGTATTCAAAAGTCACTGTGGCAGCTACCATTACTTTTTTATTCGAAATTTTTATACCCTGAAAATCTTTGCCGGTATGTGTGCCGGTAAGATGATGCCGCACCACGACCTTATTATTTTCTGCAACAACGTCGTCTATGGTGAATTTTGAATCGGGAAAAGCAGCCAGCAAATCAGACATAGCCTGCACATAGCCGTCCGCGTCCACAGGCATCGGCGTGAATCCGTAAAATTTGGTTTCTTTCGTACAATTGCGAATCACGCCCTGCAAATTGCGCTTGTCAAGTTCTTTCATTGACGCTGTCGCCATCATTTTGTAATCGGCGGCGCTACTGCCTTTCATGAGTTGTGCCCGGAAAGAAGCGAGGTCAAACTGGCTGTTTATTTCGATAATTTTTCCAGCGTCATCGAATTTGAAATAGCCGACGAAAGGAAGCTCCACGCGGTTGCCGCTCGGCTGGTTGCCCATCAGCATTCCGGTGTTGGTACCCAAAAACATGGCCTTAAATCCCAGGCTGTTTTTGCCTTCGGTACATTCCAGGATTTTGTGTTGCAGATCGGGAAAACCAGTTTTAAAACTTTTTCTGATGTTACTGTAGCCTTCAAAGTCGAGCGTTTGCGGAGCTACCGGCAAAATGACTTTGACGTCGGGACTCAGGTAACTCCCCGCTTTTTCCAAATCGCCCGCATCTACGGCGGCAAAAAAAGCGCGGAGGTTTGCTTCCAATTTTCCTGCGAAGGCATTTTGAAAATTCAGGATAGCAAAAAACAGGAGGGCGGAAATTTTGATTGAGTTCATTTTCTGAAAATTAAAAGGTTTGGAAATTTTTAAAAAGATGACTGATATTTTAAAAAGCAGAATTTTTAAAGGAGAGGCCGCCTGCCGGTTTTAGGAGGCAGGCGACACAAGGCATGATTCACCATCATACCTTCTCACCATAAAACCATATTCTTTGAGCCGGAGCCTGTCATTTTTTATACAGGTTTGCAGCGGCTGATTTTTTTAAAAAAATTGTGTGAAATGATGACGAGAACAAAGTTGATCACCCACATCGGGCTGGTATATCAATCTTGTCGCGAAGGCTTTAAATTTTGTCGCGAAGAGCAGTAAAAGCTGGATTTTAGAAAAATGTAAAACTACATTTAGCCCGTTTTGCAGAGTTTCGTTTATTCTAAAATCAATGCTTTTTTATGAGTCAGTATCATTTTATTACAAATTGGAAACTCCGGGCGAGCGCCGGGGAAGTTTACCGCCTTTTAGAAGATGTGGACGCTTTGACTGAATGGTGGCCGAGCGTTTACCTGGATGTGAAGGTTTTGGAAAAAGGTCAGTCCGGCGGCGTGGGAAAGCTGGTCGAACTTTATACAAAAGGCTGGCTGCCGTACACGCTTCGCTGGAAATTCAGGGTGGTAAAAACGGCTTTGCCATCGAAGCACTGGGCGATTTTGTGGGAAGCGGAGAATGGATTTTTCGGGACACTGCGGACGGGCACTGCGAGGTTATTTATGACTGGCGTATCAGTGCCGAAAAGTTTTTATTAAAATTTCTGACGCCGGTTTTGCGGCCGATTTTTGCGGCCAATCATCTGTGGGCGATGCGCAAGGGAGAGGAAAGTATCCGGCTGGAATTGCTCCGCAGGAAAGCGCTCCCGGAAATGGAAAAAGCAAAAATACCGCCGCCACCCAAGCCGACTTTCCCGCACAATTTTACCAATAACAAGATTTTGTAGGTTTAAAATTTCAAAGGGTATTCCTGCTTTGAAATTGGCTCGGTCACTCCGAAATAAAAAACCAGGACGCCCGCATCGGCTGATTTTTCGACCAGGAAATCCGCGGTTGCATTCACCTCTGTTTTGGCTTCGACAAATGGAATGGCAGATTTGTAAGGCGCGGTTTCAAGCCCGTCAATGACGAGATGCACGTTTGAGTCGTTAAAATTTTGACCAAAACCGGAAAGGTCTTTTACCCGGAATTTTAATTGAAATACATTTTGATCGCCGTTGTATTCCGCCAGGGTCGCTGACAAAATGCGGATTTCAATTTCACCGGCGTATCGGGCGGTCATTTTCAGGCTGTGTCCTTTAAAGTCGTATGATTTATATGTAGTGGTTTCGGGCGGATTGCTTGTGTTTTCTGTTTTTTCTTTTTTCGACTCTTGAGTTGAATTGTAGTATTTGGTAATAAGATGAGCCAAAGCGAAGGCCAGAAACATCAAAAAAAGCGCAATCCAGATTAGTTTTGTTTTTGAAATGGTTTTTAAATCCTGTCGGCCCGTTTCAAAGTCATTTTCACACAAATCCAAAATAGCTTTTCTGATGTTAGCAAGTTCTATATTTTGTTGTTCATAAGAAATCAAACCTGACCTTTGATCTCGTTCCAATTTTGCCCAGCGCCCTTTTATTTGCAGGATATCACTTTTGTAGTCAGCGTATTTTTTATCGGAGAGCAGCATTTTAAAAAGCTCTCCAAAATTATTTTCAGCAACCCATTGTTGTAGCAATTGCTTGTCCATTGTGTTTTTTAATTTGCCAAAAATAATCTTAAAAATCCATACGCAGGCGCAAATTTATCCGGCGTGAAGTCAGGTAATTTGGGATAGAATACTGCTGTTTGAAAATAGTTTTGATCCAGGTATTTGAAGCCTGATTTTGTACTTTCATCAGGTTGAAAACTTCCAGGCTCAGCCAGGTGCTGCGGGTAAAGCGCAGAAAATGGCGCGGACGATTTTCCCGCCGCGATTCGTCCCACAATAAAAGCGAAAAACCAATATCCACGCGGTGATAAGGCGAAAAACGATAGGTGTTGCGATACACCTCATTATTGCCACGCAATCCGTAAGGCAGCCCGGTTCCCACAGTGATTTGTACGTGTGTTTTAAAATTCTTGTTTTTACGCAGGTAATCCTGAAAAAACACGGACAGGGTCATCAATTGGTCAGAAGGGCGCGGCACATCATTTACTACCGTGCCGGTGCTGTCGCCCACTTCTCTGATCATGTGTTGGATGCCGTCCAGTTTTTCGCGGGCGCGCAGCAAAGAAAGATTGATCCAGGATTCGGCGCCGGGTACAAATTCCGCATTCAGGCGCATATCCCAGCCCGCTACATAGCCGGTGGCGTTGTTTTGTCCGGCGTATCTGATGCGTACATTTTCAATTTCATAACTGACCAAGTCCCACAATTTTTTATAATAGGCTTCCGTGATGAAGCGCATTTTTATATTTTTCTTCCGGCCTATAAAAAAATCCCAGGTCAAGCCTCCGACGATATGAGCTGATTTTTGCGCCAGCACATCTTCGCTCACCTGTCCGCTTGGCGCGCGCAGTTCACGGTAGAAGGGGGGCGGGTAATAAAGCCCGCCCGCCAGGCGGTAGCTGATGTCTGTTTTCCCCGCAAGGGGCTTGTAAAGTAGCTGGAGCCGCGGCGTCACAAAGATTTCTTCATTCAAATCCCAGTAAGCAGCCCGCAGACCGGAACTGACTCTCCATTCCGCCACGCTATCGCGCCGCCAGGTGTAGGTGTATTGAAAAAAGCTGCTGAGGCGATTGGATGAAAGTTGGTTTTTTGATTTGACCACTTCGTTGACCAAAACCTGGTTGGTGTCAAAAGGCAGAGAATAGCCCGCCGAGTCCAGTCGCTCCCATTCATTGATGCGGTCATTTATAGATTCATGCTGAAATTTTGCTCCTCATTGAAAAAAGTGGCTGGCGGCGATGTCGAGGTCTTTGGTGTTTGCTTCCAGTTCGTAGCCGCCTTTATGTTCAAAATTGGTCACATTGGAATTTAAAAAATTGCGTACGTACTGATGTTGCGTACCTTCCGCAATTTCGCGTATCACGTTTCCAAAATTATCGCTTCCCAATGCGCTTTCCACCTCGCGGAGGCGGTAATCGCCGATGATGTCAAAGCGTTCGTTTTCATCAATTTGAAAAGTGGAAGCGAGAAATTTTAAGTAAAACGGATTGTGTCTTCTTTCCGGGAGATAAGTAAGCGAAACGCCGCCCATGCCCAGTGAAAAATCATCAATTTCCTGTCCTTCAAAAGCCGAAAAAAGCTGTAAAGCAAAATTGATCAAACCGAACCCCGTACTTCTTTCTTCAGGTGTAAATCTGTAAACCGCCCGGTTGAAATTCCCCATCAGCCCAAGTTGCCAGTCGCGATTAAAATCATAAGTGAGGTAAGCCTGCACATCAAAAAAATCGGGCAAATATTCGCCTTTTATGTCCAGTGTACCGAGCAGGTAGCGTGTAGTTTTGTAGCGCGCACCGACCAGGTAGCGCAATTTTTGATAGCTGTTTTTCCTGAGTTTGGTACTCCCTTCCACGTGCGCTGAGCCGCCCAATAAACTCGCCTCAATAGAAGAACGAAACTCGGAAGGCCTTTTATAACGAATATCCAAAACGCTGGACAATTTGTCGCCGTATTTGGCATCAAAACCACCCGACGAGAAAGTCAGGTCGCGCACCAGATTCATGTTGGCGAAAGTCAGCCCTTCCTGTTGTCCTGCCCTGATAAGTTGCGGGCGGTATATTTCAAAATCGTTGACATAGACCAGGTTTTCATCATAATTTCCGCCGCGAACATTGTATTGCGAACTCAATTCGCCTCCCGTTCCGCTACTCACGCCCAGCGCTATACTTGGCAGCACGCTTTCAAGATTGCCAGTAGTAGTGGGCAGCAGGCGTAGTTGCTCCATACTTTCGCGAATCATGCCGGCGTCATTGACACGACTTTCAGTCACCACAATTTCCAAATCACTCTCCAGGGGCGCCAGTTTTACGTCAATTTGGCGAGTAGTCCCGGCATTCATCGGGGCTATTTCGATAGCCGTTTCTTTAAATCCGATTCTGGAAAATCCCAGAATATACGCTTCATCTGCCGGAACTTCGAGCCGGTAAAAGCCCTTGTCATTTGTTTCGGCTACAATGTTTTTAACACGTATGAATACGGTAGCCAATTCAATCGGCTTGCCGGAGTCCGCATCCGTAATTGTACCGGTAATAACGGCTGTTTGTGTCATAGCGGCAAAACAGGAGAGTATTAGCCCGACGAGAGAAATAAAAATCTTCATGGAGTGTGTTTTGAAATTTCATTTACGGATGAAAACTGTGGCAAAAAAATGAAAAATTCCTGCCAAACCCGAATTTTACAAAGTTTGAAAAATTCACACAGATTGACTTCGGTTGTGTTTGAAATAAAAACCTACTTTTTTAAAAAAATTTATTCGTTTCAAAGTCAGGTCTTTTGGCATACAAACTTGTTTTGATTAAACGAGGATTCGAAATTTTATTTTCAAATAACTCGAATGTCCGGTAAGATTAGTTTTGCGCAGCGGCATTATTTTAAAAATTCCAAAGAAAATTTTTAAAAAGTATTTTGTGAATCAGAATACGCCTATTATCTTTGCAGTCCTTTTGAAAAAAAGGAAAGAAAGTTCATTGACGTATGGGATAGAGTAAGGTTTTGAGAGAGGGAGGAGATTGAGTTTTTAAATACAGGATAATAATCGAAATAGCGATTAGTCGGTAGTTGGTGCTTAGGTGCTGGCTGCTGCTAAGAATATTACTATGGAGAGTTTGATCCTGGCTCAGGATGAACGCTAGCGGAAGGCTTAATACATGCAAGTCGAACGGTAACAGGTCTTCGGATGCTGACGAGTGGCGCACGGGTGAGTAACGCGTACGCAACCTGCCCTACAGAGGGGGATAGCCCCGGGAAACTGGGAGTAATCCGCCATGGTTTCATTGTCACGCATGTGGTGATGAATAAAGCTGAGGCGCTGTAGGATGGGCGTGCGTCTGATTAGGTAGTTGGAGAGGTAACGGCTCCCCAAGCCGATGATCAGTAGGGGGCGTGAGAGCGTGGTCCCCCACACGGGTACTGAGACACGGACCCGACTCCTACGGGAGGCAGCAGTAAG
>CALMIT010000207.1 GCA_937864255.1 uncultured Saprospiraceae bacterium | reverse complement strand
TGGCCAGCCTATTCGTTTCATTCAATTCTTTATAAGATTCTTTTCATTTTTTTTTATTAAAAAGGTGGAAAAATTTCCTCAATCGAATTCGACTGAAGGATGCAGAAGACGGAATTTTTTAAAAAAATCTGTTTATGGGATAAAAACAAGGAAAAGGATTGCCATTGCGGGCAATTGAAAATTAAGAAGAGTAGCTTGTTTGTGTAGATTTTCTTTGGATTCGCTACAAAATTATGCTGCGGTTATCGAAAAAGAAATAGGCGGTCAAAAATTACCGCCTATTTCTTAAAAAAGTTCTTTGTTACTGATTTATAAGCACTTGCGTAGTCGTTATGCCCTTCTCATTTTGTAATAACGAAAGCGTATAAACGCCCGTCGCAAGCTGGTGTTCGCGTACGTTCAATTGCACTAAAGTGGTTTCCAGGTTTTGGATGTTTCTGCTCCACACGTCGCGTCCCAACTGGTCGCGCAAAGTCAATCGAACAGCTTTGTCCAGCATATTTTCATCCAAAACGATATTTAAAATATCGCTGGTCGGATTCGGAAATACCTGCATACCGGCGCTCAGGTCGTCGCCATTTTTGCCGGTTCCGAAAGTTTTGGCGCAAGGCGTGGTGAAATAATAATTCACCGACCAGCAATTCCACTGTCCGTTTTTAAAATTGCGGAATTGCACCTCGTAACTTGTACAAGCTGCCAGGCTGTAAAGGCGTCGCCATGCGCGCAGTGAAGTCGCTTCTATCCATGGATCGCTGCTGCCCTGCAACCTGTAACGGATGCCGTAATTCGTACTACCCGGCACTGTACTCCAGTAAATCGTGACCGAGTTTTGATTGTGATAAACCACGTTGCTTTGAGCGGGCGCGGTGCCGGGGCTGAGGTCGGGATTTGTATCGTCGCAGTCGCCCTCTGCTTCCGTATAGCCGTCGCCGTCTTCGTCGCAGGAAATGCCGTCGTCAACCATGCTGTTACAGTCGTTGTCTTTATTGTCACATATTTCGAGATTGCAAGGGTGCATCTCGCTGTCCATGTCGTTACAATCGGTATTATCTAATACATAACCTTGTCCGCAGGTACCCTGAAAAACCTGAGGAGAAGTTGCATCGCCAAAACCGTCATTATCCGAGTCAAGATAACAGGTCACTTCACAAACTCCGAAAGCCAGGCCTCGCAGATCGTCGGGATTAGAACCAAATGCAGGTCCCCACGTGCCGTCAGTACGAATGATATTGAAAGAGGAAGAGATATTGCTGATAAGAAATTTGCCATTGCCAATGTATGCGGCGCCGAAGGTTTCGCCGCTTGTCGCGCCAATAATGGGAATGTTGGTAATTGTGTAAGGAGGAACGGGTTCTATTTTTTCGAAAATAACTGTTCCGTTTCCTGACCAGTGATAGATCATATCATCATCCGGATTGTAACAGATGATTTCTCCGTCTGCGCCATTGCCCAGCGAAACCAGCAGGGTTGTGGCGGCTGTTGCCGGATCAATTTCAAATAAAGTTTCCGGCGGCATCGCACCGTTGCCGGTTGCGCCAAACAATTGCCCTGAAGGTGAAAAAGTAAGAGAGGAAAAATTAGTCCCTAAATTTCCTATTTGGGTGGCAGTGGAGGTTGTTGCATCCCAGGTACAAAGCACCCGGCCGCTCACGCCCGATACTTTCGCAACGATATAATATACGCCGGTGATGGGGTGTTGAGCCAGCGCATTCACACCGGTGATTGTGAATCCGGGCAGGTTGGTACTTCTTCGTTGTACAATTTGATAATTGTTGAAAGTATCCAAGGTCCATACCGAATCCTGGAATGGAGAAAAACCATAAAGCAGCCCACAGTCCACAACAGGAATCGTTGATTCGTCTGTTTCTCCGTCGCAGTCATCGTCTATGCCGTTGCACACTTCCGTCGCTCCAGGATTTATGGCGGCATTGCAATCATCACAGTCATTTTGGGCTATGGTATAACCGTCGCCGTCTATGTCGTCGCCCGTATCGGTTATTCCATCACAATTATCGTCTATCATGTTGTTACAAATTTCTGTTGCACCGGGATTGATAGCAGAGTCGCTATCGTCACAGTCATCGGAATTTGATACATACCCCATCGGGCAACTACCGGCAACCTGCGGTTCCGGGGCGCTATTGGGATCGCCGTATCCGTCGCCGTCGGCATCCACATAACACAAACAGACACCTTCCCCGACAAGTCCAGCGACTTCAGTTTCATTAAGTGCCCGGTTGTACAAGCGAAACTCATCCATGCGGGAGCCGGGAGCCAGTCCGGCATTACTAAAATAGCCGCCAACCTTAAGGGGGCCGGGGCCACTTATCGTAACGGCACCCTGGGCGATAGTATTTACCAGCACTCCATTCAGGTAGGCTTTAATGTTGTTCAGGTTTAGATCATATACAAAAGCAATTACCTGAGGTCCGCCAGCCGCACCGCCCGGTACCGGAACATCTGTCAATCCTCCGCGGAGCATAAAATTGTCAGCGCCGGCAACACCATTAGTAAAGCAGCGGAAACTTCCGGAATTGGCGTCTCCAAAAATGTACCAGAGCGCTGAATAGTTGGAAACATTATTGATCCAAAAAGAGAGTGTCCAGGAGCTTCCGGTCAGGTTGGGCGCCCAGCCGGTATTTACATAGTCAGTGTTGGAACTATTACCGCTCCCGATCAGTGCGCCGTCACATTGCCCCATGCCGCCCTGGGTGAGGCTGCCCTCGATCGTGGCTGTTTCCGTACCCATAGGAGGGCTGGAAGCCAAGTTGGTAACGGTAGTTCCTGATTGGTCGAATTTGTAATAGAGAATTTCAGGTACTTGTGCAGCCGTTTGCCCGATATAAATAAAAGCAAACAGCGCCATAGAAAAAAACTGTTTGAAATGGTGGAGTAAAGCAGGTCTCATACATATAAGATTTAATAAGTGACAAAGTGGATCGGAAAACCCAAAAACGAATGCATCCGTTATAGAATGTTATTTCCCGAAAAATACCCGGTAATCAAATTTGCTGAGGAATCAGCTATATTTTACATCTCAGATTGGAGCGATATACTTTTAAGAAAGTACTTGTTAAAAAAGCAAATCAAAATTAAATGCGTTTTAAATATTTTATTCTTTTCTTGATAAATATATTTTATTGCTATTTATGGTTAAAGGGTAGTAAAAAGGGGCGTCATGCAATTGCATGACGCCCCTTTTTACATTTTTTCAAACTATAAACTTACCGGTTGACCACTATCTGCGTGGTCGTCACGCTATTTTCGCTCTGCAAAGACAGCATATAAACGCCCGCCGCAAGCTGGTATTCGCGCACGTTCAATTCCACCAAAGTGGTTTCCAGATTCTGGATATTTCTGCTCCACACGTCGCGTCCCAACTGGTCGCTCAGGGTTAGTGTAACAGCTTTGTCCAGCATATTTTCATCCAAAACGATATTTAAAATATCACTCGTTGGGTTCGGAAATACCTGCATACCGGCGCTCAGGTCGTCGTTGTTTTTGCCGGTTCCGAAAGTTTTGGCGCAAGGCGTGGTGAAATAATAATTCACCGACCAGCAATTCCACTGTCCGTTTTTAAAATTGCGGAATTGCACCTCGTAACTTGTACAAGCCGCCAGGCTGTACAGGCGTCGCCATGCGCGCAGTGAAGTCGCTTCTATCCAGGGATCGCTGCTACCCGCCAGTCTGTAGCGGATGCCGTAATTTGTGCTGCCCGCCACAGTACTCCAGTAAACGGTGACCGAATTGAGGTTGTGATAAACTACGTTGCTTTGCGCGGGCGCGGTGCCGGGGCTGAGGTCGGGATTTGTGTCATCGCAATCGCCTTGTGCTACTGTGTAGCCGTCGCCATCTTCGTCGCAGGAAATGCCATCGTCAACCATGCTGTTACAGTCGTTGTCTTTATTGTCACAAAGCTCAGGCGCTCCGGGATAAACGGTATCGTCATTATCATCACAATCGCCGTTGCAAATGGTATAACCATCGTTGTCTGCGTCTGCCGTTATACAGGTTCCGTCTATGCTGATGTCGTCGAATGCAAAACCGTCGTCCACAACAGAGCCGTCCGTACCAAAAGCCACCCGAAAATAAACGGGAGATAATCCCACCAGGTGAGAAATATCATGTTGAGCCAGCACCCAGCCGCCGGAGCCGTTGTCGGACGAATTACGTCCGGACCAGCCCGTTTGCGAGCCTCCCGGATTGCCAACTATCGTATTGTCGGTGTACCAGTTATTCGGATCTCCGAAATCGCCTATGTTTTGCCAGGAAGCGCCCCCGTCTGTGGACGACTGAAGTACGGCGCCGTCCCACGAAAATTCGCAATTCCACCACACCCACATAGAAATTTGTGCATCCAAAAGATTTCTCAAATCAAAACAAGGGCTGTTTACTGCTCCTTGTTGGCTGTTGCTGTAAGGGTCGCTCAATCCTGTGACCCAGGCGTTATTGCCCGAGTGAGCGCTATTTATAGTAGGTTTGGCAGGAGTTCCGAGCGCCCAGTTGTCAAGAAAGGCAATAGCAGGATCTATCATCCATCCCCCCGCACCGTTTTCATAATCCTCCGTGTAAGGAAATGTATTTATACCAGAGAAAAAGACACGGCTTAAAGTCAGGACGCCGGTGGCATTACCGGTCATATCGGCAGATACTTCGATCGTCTGATCTCCCGTGCCGGTCAAATTGGTAGTAGCTGAAAAAATATAATCAACAGTAGCAGCGGGCAGTAGATCAGCAGCCAGGATTAAATTTTCAATGATTGGACTGCCGGCGTTTAAAGTATAACTCATCTCAATTGAAGTGCCGGCAGATATCGGAATACAGCCTGTATTTCTTATGGTTATACTTATAGATTCGCTATTTGTAAAATAGCAATTACCGCTTGCAAGTCTCAAATTGGAAAGCGAGATTTCCGGAATATTGCAATCATATACCTCAATATCGTCAATAGCCATATCGCTGGTAAAAGAAGAGCCGGTAGTAGCGCGAATTCTTATGCGGACATCCGGCATTCCTGCATAATCAATCAAACTGATTCGTATATACTGCCATAGATTTTCATTGTCGGTGAACGGAGCCTCCACGTTGTCGAAAGACATACCGCCGTCCGTGGAAACATCTACCTGGATAGTACCCATCGTTGCGCCGAACAAGTGGTACCAAAATTCGATAGCAGGAGTGACGAGATTTGTAAAATCATATTGGTTACTGATCAAATCGGCAGTCAGGTTATTGCACCCGGAGGTTTCCACATACAAGTATTTACCTGCACCGTTACCTAAAGTATGGTCTGTATCGGGGCCTGTAGCAGAAGGGGGTGTGCTGCCATCTTCCGAACGCCATTGTGTGCCGGCAGCCGGCAATGCATACTGATTTGCATTTTTCCAGTCTCCGGTCAGGTCGCAGGGGGGACCACAAAAGGTACCACATAGTGCCTCCGCCTCAAAATCTGAAAAATGAGGGAAGGTGCTAATCTGCGCATTTAGC
>CALMIT010000206.1 GCA_937864255.1 uncultured Saprospiraceae bacterium | reverse complement strand
CTGATTTTTGATATTTCAGACTTAGCTTACACAGATGTATCGTCGTTTTTTCTTCTGACCTCAAATCCGCAGTTCGTGATTTACTTAACCATGAAAATATTGAGGGATGAGTTGAAAAAGTATTTCAACATTATCCGGATTCGCGACCAGGACAACGTGGTGATCGGCAATATCGCTTACCATGAAGAAAATAATTACGATCCCAAAACCAATGACGCGCTCACGCTGACCTTACTTCGCCTGGAAGAAGAAAAGACCTTGAAAAACCAGGTACATTACAAAGCAGATCTGAATGGTGTCGAATACCAGAACCCGCCCGTTTACCTGAATATGTACGTTTTGTTTACGCCGCATTGTGCACATTACGAAAACGATTTAGCTTACCTGTCGGCAATTGTGAGATTTTTTCAATCCAAAATGGTATTCACTCACCAAAACACGCCCGGTTATACCAATGATGAAATTGAATCTTTCAAAATTATTGTGGATTTATATTCACCGACTTTTGAAGAAAACAATCATATCTGGAGCGTACTTGGTGGTAAGCAGTTGCCTTTTGTAGTTTACAAAGTGCGCCTCGCGGAGGTCGCCATGCGTCAAATTACGGACGGCGGCGGAGTCGTAAAAGAGATTATCGTGAATTGAAATCTGATTAATTTTCCCCAAAATCCTATTTTAAAATGCCGGGTTACAAAATACTTTTTCACCTGAAAATCCTGCACGCTTTTTTCCTGGATAAAGGCGAAAACAAGTTTGGTGATTTGGATGAAAATGTGCCCGCCGAGGCTGCCGAAAAATTAAAAAGACTTTCAAAATATAACATATCCCGCTTTTTACAAATCCAGCCCGATGCAGAGACTATTCCGGTTTTGAAAGGGCAGAAAATGCTTTTTAAGCAAGGACCGGATGGTTTTATCGTAGCCGTTGAGACAGATGCGGCGCAGCCGCTCAAACCGTTGATTCCTATCGAAGCCGGCTTGAATCTTCGTTTTTTTATACGACCGCTTGATCCTTTTTTCAGCAGTTACACCATGCTGCCCTGGGACAGTGATTTCCGCAAATCGCAAAAAGATTTTGAAGCGCAAAAAATTTATTTTTTCACCAATAAAAACAAGTCGGGAGATACAAAATATTTGACAACTCAGCCCCTCATTTTTGACGCTGATTTGGCGGATGACGCGGGTGGCGTTGATAAATTTGCTTACCTGCCGGGCGAATTGATTAGTGATGATGCAGACAATCCGACGAAAGTTTTTGAATGCATTCAAAGCACCAATGCGTCACCGCCGGATGCTGCGATCTGGACAGATCGGGGCGCAGATTTCGGCTGGGTAAACAGGGCGGATCAGTGGGCGGTTTCTGCCCCGGATTTGCGTTTTGAAATTGCAGCAGGAGTTGGCGAGGTTACTGCTAAAGTCTTCAATTTTGAGACTACGCAGCTTTTACTCGAAAAGTCTTTTGTTTCCTCCGAACTTGAAAAAAAAGAAGTTTCCGTTTCCATCGAAAAACTGCCTCCCGACAGGTACGAATTTCAGCTTGTAAAAAACGACGATGATAGCATTTTGAACCGGCGCATTTTTTATTTTGATGAAGATGCCCGGCGAAATGCCGTTTGGGCTGCCATTGAAATTAAATCTGTCGTCGAAACTACCGGTTACTCCCTTCTGAATCCGGAAGAAGAATTATTGTCCCCGGTTTTTCTAATAAAACTGGACAACAGGCGCACCATCTGGCAATATTTCCATCACGCAGACAGATCTCTGCAAACCGTTGCGAACACAGATCAACCGCTGCCGCTGACCGAGAGCGGACTTGCCACGGCTTTGCAATTAAATACACAAAAATTGCCCAATGCGGAGCCGCGCTTCATGCGCTTGAAAAAGATAGGCGGCAAAGAACAACTCGTGTCAGAAATATTGATTGATAAAATGAAATTTCAACCATAAAAGTTAACCGCAAAATCCTTAAATCATGAATTTTAGTAACCTCAAAACCCCGGGCGTTTACATTGACGAAATTTCAAAATTTCCGCCCAGTGTCGCCCAGGTAGAAACTGCCATTCCCGCCTTCATCGGTTACACTGCCCAGGCAAAAGACGTAAAAGATGACGACCTTTTGAGAAAGGCTGTACGCATAAAATCTTTCGCTGATTACGAGCTGTTTTTCGGCAGCGCCCCAAAACAGGCGATTACTGTCAACTTAGGCGCTGACGGGTTGCCGGAGACTGCGACGCTCGGCACGGTTTCCAACTTTCGTATGTATCATTCTGTCAAAATGTTTTACGACAACGGCGGCGGGCCTTGTTACATTATTTCCGTCGGCAACTATACTGCAACAGTGGATGTGGCACATTTTGACGATACGGAAGGTACGACTCCGGGTGGATTGACGATTGCAAAAAAAGTGGATGAGATTACCCTGCTTCTTTTTCCGGATGCGCAGGCGCTTGGTGGACCAAGCTATTACGGATTGTATCAAAAAGCGATTGCGCAGTGCGAAAATTTGCAGGACAGGTTTACCATCGTGGATTTGAAAATTGACGGTGCTGCCGCCCCCACCAATTCTGATCCTTTGAAGCCTATCAGCTATTTCCGCGATAATATCGGCAACAGCGGTTTGAAATATGCAGCCGCTTATTTTCCGTGGGTAAAAACCACGCTCAATTTTGATTATGACGATACCACCGTCACCATCTCTAGCGCCGGACCGCTCAATGGAATGACTTTGGCTGCAATAAAAGCGGACACGACAGATACTTCCCCCGCCGACGGCGTACCGGATAAATTAGCATTGCTCACCACCGGTTTTATGGCAAAAATGAAATCAGCCATCCAAAAACTGAGAGTCGATCTGCCACCGGGGGCGTTGATAGCCGGCGTATATGCTTACGTGGACAATTCCCGTGGAGTATGGAAAGCGCCTGCCAATATTGCTTTGAAAAACGTCGTCGAGCCGCTCATGAAACTTGATGCAGAAGACCAGGAGGGTATGAATATCGATTCGAATGGTAAATCCGTCAATGCAATCCGGGCTTTTGTGGGCAGCGGAATATTGGTGTGGGGTGCGCGTACGCTGGCGGGCAATGACAACGAATGGCGTTACATTTCGGTGCGCCGTTTTTATAATATGGTAGAAGAAACGGTCAAAAATGCTTCCCGGCCTTTTGTTTTTGAGCCCAACGATGCCAATACCTGGGTAAAAGTAAAATCTATGGTACGCAATTACCTCACTTCGCTCTGGCGTCAAGGCGCTTTGGCCGGCGCCAAACCCGAAGATGCTTTTTATGTATATGTGGGTTTGGGCGAAACCATGACGGCACTGGATATTTTGGAAGGCAGGATGATAGTGGAAATCGGTATGGCTGCAGTGCGTCCAGCTGAATTTATTATCCTCCCAAGGTTTTTCAAAATCAAAATTTTAAAATTTAAAACACATAAAAATGGCAGAATATCCGCTTCCGAAATTTCATTTCCAGGTGGACTGGAATAATGGTATCAAAATGGGTTTCACCGAAGTATCCGGCTTGGACGTAGAAACCGAGGTGATTGAATACCGTCACGGCGAAAGCAAAGAGTATTCAAAATTAAAAATGCCGGGACTGCAAAAATACAGCAATATCACGCTCAAGCGTGGCACTTTCGCAGGCGACAATGATTTTTACAAATGGTGGAATACCGTGAAAATGAACACCATCGAACGCCGCAATATAACCATCAGCCTTTTGAATGAAAATCACGACGCGGTGGTGGTTTGGGAGATAAAAAACGCCTGGCCTGTAAAAGTTCAATCCACTGATCTCAAAGCCGACGGCAACGAAGTAGCTATCGAGTCCATGGAACTGGTGCATGAAGGTTTGACGATTCAAAACGGTTGATAATAAATGGCCAACTCAGAATATCCGCCGGTCAGTTTTCATTTCCAGGTCACTTTTCACGACGTGGGCGAGGATGGTGTGGATTCCAAATTTCAAAGTGTGAGCGGATTAAGTGCTGAAATGGGCACGGACACCTACCGCGAAGGCGGCGAAAATCGCTTTGAATACATCCTGCCTACAAGGTCAAGGTATAACACCCTGGTTTTTAAAAGAGGTTTGATAAAAAATTCAAACCTTATCAAATGGTGTACCGACACCTTTGAAAATATGATCATAAAGCCGGTGAAAGTAACCGTGATACTTTTGAATGAAAATAGTGATCCGCTGATGACCTGGTCGGTCGAACACGCCTGGCCAAAAAAATGGGCTGTATCCGATTTGAACGCCGAGCAAGGTGAAATAGCCATTGAAACCCTCGAATTGAATTATCAGTTTTTCACCCTTGAAACCTGAAAAAATGCCTATAGAAATCAGAGAATTGAATATCAAAGTGAATATAGCGGAAAGCAGCCCGGCAAGCGGCGGCTCTTCGGCGGCAGGCAACCCGGGTTTGAATGATCAGCAGGCAATTATTGCTGCTTGTGTAGAGCAAGTACTTGACATTTTAAAACAACAAAAGGAACGCTGATATGTCCGAAATTCCAAAATTAAAGATAGAAGCGTTTGATCAGCCTGAAATGACGGGCGACCCGGTTGCGAGTTTTCAGGTGCAACTGAATCCTGAAAATTACAATCGACGATTCCAGATAAAATACAATGACCAACAGGCATCAGGCAGCGACGGCGGCGAGCTTCGTTTTGACAAAATTGACAAACAGAAAATTGATTTTGAGTTCCTTTTTGACGAAACGGGCGCCATCCAGGCCCCGACCGAAAGCAACCTGGGCGTGGACGAACGAATCAACGAGATGAAAGAAGCGATGATGCGCTACGACGGTTCCATACACCGGCCGCGCTATCTCAAAATTGTATGGGCAACCTTGTTGTTTAAATGCTGCCTTGAATCATTGGACGTCAGTTACAAATTGTTCAAGCCT
>CALMIT010000205.1 GCA_937864255.1 uncultured Saprospiraceae bacterium | reverse complement strand
AATCAATTCCAATCAAGCTTGTCCGCCGACCCGGGCAGAAATGTTTGTTGAAATATTACCGCCCGCTATGTTGCTGATGGACCCGGATACGATTATTTCTTGCAGCGAAGTGCCGGTAGCGCTGAATGCTCTCGCTTTTCCGCCGGACGGCGCTTTCCTTTGGAACACCGGCGACACCACGGCCACGATCATGGTGATGCCGTCTCAATCAAGCGATTATGCCGTAACATTTATTTCTGCAAACGGCTGCGATACGCTGAGCGCCAGCGCTTTTGTACAAATCGCCAGCGGTTTTTCCATTGATGAAATCATCATCGAGCCGGAAGAGGAAATCTTCGCCGGCGACGAAATTACGCTGACCTCCGTCACGACGCCCGACTTACAAAATGCTGATTATGAATGGGAAGTTGGAGGGATGACGCTGCCCGGCAATGCACCTTCCGTCACTTTTAAAAAACTTGAAGCAGGTACTTTTGAGGCGGTGGTACGCATTATTTCGGCAGACGGCTGCGAGGAATTTTTGACTTTACAATTTACAGTGATGCCTGCGGAGTTTGATTTTCCGAATGTATTTACGCCCAACGGCGATGGCGTCAATGACATATTTCAGCCTGTTTCAAAAGGCAGCGTGCGGGAATTGGAAGAAATGAAAATTTACAACCGCTGGGGCAAACTAATTTTCGAAACTTATGACCAGCAAAACGGCTGGGACGGTACATTTGGCGGAAAGCCGCAGCCCTCGGACGTTTATATTTATGTCGCAAAAATAAAAGGCGAGACAGAGCCTCTAAAGAAGGATTTCACTTTGCTGCGCTAAAAAAGAAAACCCGGCCGGCGGCCGGGTTTTCTTTTTTGAATTTTTTTGCAAACCCTCCAAAAGATTTTACTTTTGGCGCGCTGCGAATTTTCAGCATTTTTATCACCAAAAGCATTTTTATGAACCTTCACGAATACCAGGGAAAAGAACTTTTGGCCAGCTACGGTGTGGCGGTGCAAAGAGGCATCATTGCTACCTCGCTTAATGAAGCCGTCGAAGCCTACCACAAACTGAGAGCCGACACCGGCACCGACTTCGTAGTCGTGAAAGCGCAAATCCACGCGGGCGGACGCGGCAAAGGCGGCGGCGTAAAACTGGCAAAATCACTCGACGACCTGAAAACGTACGCCGGTAACATCATCGGCATGATGCTGAAAACTCCGCAGACGCCGGGAGGCTTAAACGGCCCAGGCAAATTGGTGCGCAAAGTGCTCATCGCCGAAGACAGCTACGCGCCTGATTTTAGCGCTTGCCGCGAATTTTACGTTTCGATTTTGATGGATCGCGGCAAAAAATGCAACGTCATCATTTATTCCACGGAGGGCGGCATGGACATCGAAGAAGTAGCCGAGCACACGCCGGAAAAAGTGCACAAAGAATACATCCACCCCACCCTCGGTTTGCAGGCTTTTCAAGCCAGAAAAATTGCTTTTAATCTCGGACTGGAAGGCGAGGCATTCAAAGAAATGACCAAATTTATCAGCAATTTATACAAAGCTTTTTTGGGCGCCGACGCCAATCTTTTTGAAATAAATCCCTGCATGGTCAACGGCGCGGGCAAAGTCACCGCCGTGGATTGTAAAGTGGCGCTGGACGATAATTCACTGTACCGGCACCCCGATTTGGCGGCCATGCGCGACACCGACGAGGAAGACCCCACCGAGGTGGAAGCAAAAAGTTTTGGATTGAATTATGTGAAATTGGACGGTAACGTGGGCTGTATGGTCAACGGCGCCGGGCTTGCAATGGCAACGATGGACATTATTAAACTGTCGGGCGGCGAGCCGGCAAATTTCCTCGATGTGGGCGGCACGGCCGATGCGGCGCGCGTGGAACAGGCTTTTCGAATCATACTCCGCGACCCGAATGTAAAGGCGATTTTGATAAATATTTTTGGTGGAATCGTGCGCTGCGACCGGGTGGCGCAAGGCGTGGTGGATGCCTACAAAAACATCGGCGACATCAAAGTGCCCATCATCGTGAGATTGCAGGGGACGAATGCCGATATCGCGAAGAAAATCATTGACGAGTCCGGTTTGAAAGTTCACTCCGCTATTTTATTGCAGGAAGCGGCGGATGCTGTTTCTAAAGTTTTGGTAGGATAATTTTTTAAAAAAAATAGAATAATAAAAAGACCGCCGGTGATTTTCCTGGCGGTCTTTTTATTTTAAAAGTCCGTGAAAACGGAGCAGGTGCTGCGGGAAATTTTCATTATAAACGCATAAAATCAGCGAACCGCGTTTTTCGGCGCCAGCCGCCGGAAACAAAATTTTGATGGGATTGTGCACATAACCAGGCTCCTCAAAAAGTTGCATTTGCCGCGTGCGGCGCTGACTTCTGAATAATTTCAATTCCTCCAAATCGGCGGGAGCCGGCACATTTTCATAACCTTCCTCTGCCAAAAATTTTTTTATCATTTGAAAACTTTTTTCCAAAGTGCCGCCCGCGAAAACCGTCCGGTATTCCCAGCCGTCGCTTTTGCCTCCGAGATACTCTTCACCAGCCTGCGGAAAACTTGTCCTCAATGCCATTTGCCTAAATTAATTAAAACAGTAAAAGATTAAAATCAGGGTTTTTGGTACTTTCGAAAAAATTTCTGACCATGCGAAATGCCTCGATTCTCGGATTTATCGCCCTGCTTTTTTTTGCAGGATGCGAAGATACGCCTCAGACCGAAAATCAAAACACCCCGGAAAACACTTCCGAGCAGAAAAATACTGACGACGGACAGGAACAAATCGCGCCGGATATCTGGCTGATCGGACTGTCTGCGACCAGTACAGCGGCGGGTTTTCCGGTAGAAAATTTAATTGATGGCGATCCAAAAACACATTGGCAATGTATGGAAGGCGCCGCGCAGGGCGAAGAAATTACCTTTTGGTTTTCGACGGAAAAAGAGAGCCTCGTGGAAACTTTAATCGTAGAGTGCAACAAGGACGGCGGGTTTTCGGAGATAAAAAAATTGGAAATTTTCATCAATGAAAATTCGGGCATAGAAATATTACCGGGCGAAAAAATGCAAATCGGAGAGCCTTTAAAAAGTCTGACAATCCGGCTGAAGGAAACAGCAGGCTTAAAAACCGTTTTTAAAAAATATAAAACCGATAAAATTGAAATCCGAACGCCGGAGGATTTGGCGCGTTTTGGTATTGCGGAGATTACTTTTTTTGATAAAACCGGCAAACGGCTCAAATTATCCGCTCCGACGCGACTCGAAGGGAATGTGACTGCCTCCTCGGTTTTAAATCCAGAATATTTTTACACGCCATCAAGGCTTTTTGATAACCGTCTGGATTTTGCGTGGGTTGAAGGAGCCGCGGGCGACGGGACGGGAGAAATACTGAATTTTCAATTTAAAAATGAGGTAAATATTTCCGCGATTCAGATTTGGAATGGTTACCAGCGCAGTCAAAGTCATTTTGATCAAAATGGAAAAATCAGAGATTTTGAACTGAGCGACGGCGAAAATAATCCGGTGATTTTGACCTTGAGAAACAGTGAGCCAAGCCAAAAATTACTTCTGGAAACGCCTATAAAGTCAAAAAACTTAAAATTAAAAATCAAGAACATCTATCCCGGGAAAAAATTTAAAGACCTCGCTATCAGCGAATTAAGGTTTTTCGATAGCGATCAGCCTTTTGTGATAAATCCTGTGTTTGCTGCTGAAGAATTGAAAAATAATCCCCTTGTCGGAAAATACATTTTGAACAAAATTGCAAAAGAAGACTTTACAATACTGCAATCCATCACTTTTTACCCGGATGGCACTTACAGTTTTCATTCCTCGGAAGAAAGTCCGACAGACGACAGCAGAATTTGGGAATCCGGGGGCGGCTGGCAAGTATTAAAAAACAGCCCGACAAATACGGAAATAAAACTTACGGGCGTTAGCAGAAGCAAATTACCCGACGGGAGTTGGGAAAAGTTCGAGGGATTTGCAGAAACCATGATCATCACTCAGGAGCAAATAACGGGTGGACGCGCAATCCACAATTTCTGGCTTCCATGAATTTTTTTTTCACGAATTTGTATAATTTTTTTTCATAATGAATTTTAAATCAAACTGAAAACCAACACATTGCAAGTATATTTTATTTTTTAATAAAATTTTTGTGGTTCGGGCTTGACACACATGGGTAATATCCCGACTTTTGTACTGCAAGTCACGGATTATTCTAATCCAAAAATTCCCATCGAACATATTCCTATCATCCCTTTTGAACATTCACAAAAGCCGATTAACCAATCTTACATTCTGGCATTTTTTTACGCAGTACTTTTTCTATTCATTTAAACTGAGAAGGACTCACTATGCTGAAATTCAACTCCAATCCTCGGAATGTTGTCGTTGTGGAATCATTTGTGGATAACCTTGTAACCAAGTACAAACTCAGTCCCGACAAGAAAGGCAGCATTCTTATCAGCCTCACGGAGGCTGTGACCAACGCCATTCGTCACGGTAATCAATTCGACGAAAAAAAATCAGTCGAAGTGCGCCACAGAAAACAAAAAAACTGCCTCGCCTTTCGGATTACAGACGAAGGCACTGGCTTCGACTTCGACAATGTACCTGATCCAACAAGTCCTGAAAATCTTTTAAAATGTGGCGGAAGAGGAGTTTTCCTGATGCGCCAGCTTTCTGACGAAATAGAATTCAAAAACAACGGAAGCACGGTAGAAATGCGTTTCGATTTATGCTAGGTTTTCCGCGCGTTTTTGATGAAGATGAAAAGGTCGAATACATCTCGTTTCAAAGCGAGGATATTGTATTCGACCTTTCTCATTCTGACCAATCCGAAGCCTGGATTACGGCGGTGGGGGGAAAAAAAAGTAAAAAAAATTGAGTTAAATTAATTGTAAATCAGTTATGCCATT
>CALMIT010000204.1 GCA_937864255.1 uncultured Saprospiraceae bacterium | reverse complement strand
TACGTTCCATGCCAGTTCGTGGGTAAACTCAAAGCGTTGAATAAGTCCTTGTTCTTCCAACTCCGAAAGCCCGCTTTCTTGGTGCAGCAAAACCGCTTTTTCTAAAAGCGAAAATGCTTTTAAGAAATTATCGAAGCGTTGTTGCCATCTGATGTCTTGTTCGCTCATATTTCAAATCCGATTTTTTTAAGATTAGCTTTTATGGCTTCATCCAACTCATTCGCTTTCTGCATTTGTTCTGAAAGGGTAGCAGTGAGCATTTGCATTTTTTCATCAAATGCTTGTCCGTCTTCTTCTACTTCCTTAAAGTCAATGTATCGCCCCGGGGTCAGAATGTAATTGTTTTTGCGGATGTCCTGAATGTTGGCAGACTTGCAAAAACCTGCAATGTCCACATAGTCTAAACCTTGATTTTTAGGATTATTATGATTTCCATGATTTGTTTCTTGCTTTAAATCATGTCCATCATGTAAATCAAATAAATCATGGTTCAGACGTTTTCTCCAATTGTGGTAAGTGTCCGCAATTTTAGCAATATCCTCATCGCCCAATTCCTTTTGCTTACGACTTATCATTGTACCCAATTCGCGGGCATCAATAAAAAGCACTTCGTTGGTTCGGTTTCGGAATTTGGTCGTTTCTGTTTTATTTCGAGCCAAAAACCACAAGCAAGCAGGGATTTGGGTGTTGTAAAACAACTGCGAAGGCAAGGAAACCATGCAATCCACCAAGTCGGCTTCAATCATTGCTTTTCTGATTTCGCCTTCTGTGGCAATTTCAGAACTCATACTTCCATTAGCCAAAACAATTCCTGCCGTTCCATAAGGTGCAAGTTTGCTAACGAACAATTGCAGCCAGGCGTAATTGGCGTTTCCTGTTGGCGGAACACCAAATTTCCATTTATTGGTTTCGGCTTTGTTGATGTTATAATCGCTCACGTTGAAAGGCGGATTGGCAATCACATAATCCACTTTCAATTCGGGGAACTTGTCGTTCATCAAGGTATCTCCCAATTCGATTTTGGCATCAATCCCACGGATTGCCAAATTCATTTTTGCCAACTTGTAAGTAGTCGGGTTGCTTTCTTGTCCGAAAATGGAAATCTTTCCTCTGCGGTGCTCGTGCATTTCAATAAAACGTTCGCTTTGCACGAACATTCCACCGCTACCGCAGCAGCCGTCATACACACGTCTTTCAGACGCCGGCTCTAACATTTCCACGAGTAATTTTACAATACAGGCAGGCGTGTAAAACTGTCCGCCCTTTTTACCTTCCGCATCCGCAAACTGTCCCAAGAAATATTCAAATACAAAACCCAGCACGTCTTTGCCTTTTCCATTGCCGCCTTTGCTCAATATAATTGAACCAATCAAATCTATCAATTCGCCCAATCGCTGCTTATCGAGGGCGGGTCTTGCGTAGTCTTTTGGCAAAACGCCTTTCAGGCTTGGATTGTCCTTTTCGATGGCGTCCATCGCATCGTCAATATCCTTTCCTATGGTCGGCAATTTGGCTCTCCCTTGCAACCATTTCCACCGCGCAGAGGGCGGAACGTAAAATACTCTCTCCGCTATGTATTCATCTTTATCTTCGGGGTCAGCCCCGGTTTCCTGCTTTTCCGCTTCGAGTTTTTGATAAAGTTCTTCGAATGCATCTGAGATATATTTTAAAAAAATCAGTCCGAGTACCACATGTTTGTATTCCGCAGCATCCATATTATTGCGGAGTTTATCGGCTGCTGCCCAAAGTGTTTTTTCAAGTTCTAAAGTATCGGTCATTTAATTCGGCTTATTTTTTATTGAACCACTAAGTAAGATCACTTAAAAATAATAAAAGAAAAATCAGCATATTTTTATTTATTTCAAATCGCATTTTTTGAGCTTTTACTCTCTCCTTCCCACAAACCAAGCCACTCTCTTCGTATTCCCCCTCCCAATGTACGAACAGCACGTTTCGCTGTACGAAAGTGCATTCTCAATGATCGAAGGATCAGCGATGTTTACTTTTTACTTTTCAAAAAGGCGATGACGGCGCGGCGCAAATCCCAATTAAGGTCAGTTTCCTGCGGGTATTCGATGTGGATGACGCCGGGTACGCCTTTTTTCAGCAAAGGCAAATCCAGCCCTTCCATCAGAAAATCAATCATGGCCACGCGGTAATGTTGGTTTTCCACTATCTGTTTGCCGGCTACTTTCCAGGTTTTGTTTTGCGCGTCGTAGTCAAAATTGTAGCGCTGCAAATAAGCGCCTTTGCCGCGACTCGCCTCGCCCGCATCCAGCACTTCTTTCAAAAAACCGCCTTCGAGGGTCACCACCAGCACCTTGCCGCCGAAAGGCAGGGCGCGAAAAATATCCACCGGCGTGAGGTCGTCGCGCAGGTAATCGTCTATGCGCACGCCGCCGGCATTCATCAGCGCTCCGTCCGTATTTTGTCCCGAACTTCTGAAAATACCCTCGGTCACGACGGCGCCAAAATTCGTCTGTTTTTGCCGGATGTGGCCCTCCAGCGCATCCAGCGGCGGGGGGGCCGGGCAAAATGTTTCGGAATGGTTTGGGACGCTTTCCACCACTTTTTCCACCAAAATCTGGTCCCCGT
>CALMIT010000203.1 GCA_937864255.1 uncultured Saprospiraceae bacterium | reverse complement strand
CCGATATATTGATTGACCGAATTTTCCCATGAAAAATCCACGTTCATAATCCGGCGGCGCAACATGCCGTAAAAATTGCCGCTATAATACACCTGCACGGCACGGTAAATGGCGTGAAAAGCATCGTCCACGCTAAAATTATTGAAGCGGATACCCCGCCCGCTGCCGTCTGCCTCGCCCACATCGGGAATGGTGTCTTTCAATCCGCCGACCGCACGCACGATGGGCACGGTACCAAAACGGCAGGCGTACATTTGATTCAATCCGCAAGGCTCCACCCGCGAAGGCATAAATAAAAAATCGGAGCCGGCATAAAGCTGGTGCGCCAACGTCTCGTTGTACTCGATGGACGAGTCAAAATAATTGAAAAGATCGTGGCTCATGCGCCTGAAAATGTCGTGCAAATACGGCATCCCGGTGCCGAGTACGATGAAAGAAACTTTCAATCCGCTGTGGTAAAGCCGCCCGATAAGGTCGGGAATCAGGTCGGCGCCCTTTTCCGTGACCAGCCTCCCGATGAAAGAAATCAGCGGCTTGTCCGGGTCAATATTGAAGCGCTTCGCGAGGATTTTTTTATTTTCCCATTTATATTTTTCTACGTCTTTTCCATCAAAATGGTAATAAATGCGCGGGTCGGTTGCAGGGTCCCACACCTGCGCGTCAATGCCGTTGATGATGCCGAGCGACTTGTGTTGTTCATGCCAGAACAACGATTCCAGACCCAGCGAACTTTCTCTCAATTCGCCCAGGTAGCCGGGCGATACGGTGGTGAGTCGCCAGCAGGTTTTGATACCGGTAGCGAGCGGATTGATCACATCATTCCAATCCAGCAGCCCGCGCGCATCGGCGTCGAAGTAAGGCAACAAATACATTTTGTCCCAACGAAACGAGCCGTGATACTGCCCGTTGTGTATGGTCAAAATGGTCGGTTTGCCCGACAGCGCTTTATAGTCGGGACAATATTTGACCATCCAGGGAATGAGCGCCGTGTGGTGGTCGTGGCAATGAATAATGTCCACATCCACGTGGGGCGAATGAATCAGCCAAATCAAAACAGCCTGTTGGAAACAAAGCCAGCGCTCCACGTCGTCGTCGTAAAAATAGCCGCTGGGATCGGCGTAAATGCCGGGGCGGTCAAATTTGCCGGGAATGTTGGCGACGAAAAAAGGGAAGCCCAGTTTGTAATTTTTATCCTGCTCGATGGTGAAAGGAATGTAGTCGTTGTGCAGACGAATCACGCCTTTGAATATCTCCACCCACTCGGTTTCGTTGATCCATTTCATCCCGTATTTCGGAATGATGACGCCAGCCGGAGCGCCGGCTTCATTGAGGTATTTTGGTAAAGCGCCGACTACGTCGCCCAAACCGCCCGATTTGGCGGCAGGATAACACTCGGCGGCGATATGCAGTATTTTCAAATTTTAAATTTGTAAGGGTTCAAAAAACGATTTTTACCGTCGTGCTCAAATCTAAGAAGATGACCGAACTTATGAAAAAATGACCGGAGAAAATTTTGAAGAGGAAAAACTGGCGGGTGAAAACAAAAAATCCCTGCCTCTTCCGTCAAAAAGGCAGGGCCTTACCATGAAAAACGTAATCAATCACCTATACCATAAAGCAGATCTTTCAGTTTGGAGCCGCGCAGCTCTGCGATATCATACGCTTCGTTGAACTTGCTGATAGAAAGTTCGATGTCCTTTTTCAGGCTGGAAAACTGGTAAGGAATTTCTTTGGCGCATATTTCCTGGTTCTCATAATTATTCATGATGACCATAAATTTCTGGTAGTACTTTTCGCCCTGCGCGATGAATCCGTTGTATTTGTCCAGAAATTGTAAAAACCGATCCACCGAAAATTCAAGATTGACGTGCTGTTTGAAAACCATTTGATCATAAATGGGATCCTTTTTGGCGCTTTTGGTTTCCAGATCGCGGATGAAAGCGTCGAGCATGTCGTAGAGCCTGTCCCAGTCGTCGGTTTTGCGGCAGCGATCCAACTGCGTTTCATAGCCGATCACGCGAGCGTACTCCGTAAACAGCGTGGCGATTTCATTTTTCAATTCATTATTTCCGGCTTTCAAAAATTCGGTTTCGTAATAAATCGTGTTCAAATCCGTGGACATCTGGAGCGTAAAATCCAGGATGCAGGAAATGTTGTCCATGTTTTTTTCCTTTTCGGAAGGCGAGCCGTCTCCCAGAAAAGCCGTCATCAGCGAATAAGCCGCCGAGATATAAGCATTGGACTGAAGCAGGTTGGGCAGGCTGAAAGCATTTTTCTTATTGAGCTTTTGCTCCATCAGGCTTTTCGTCTGCTGAAAACCGGGATACGCATTCGGATTAGTCATCGAAAAAACATTGTGAAATGCCTGAAGCGATGAAAAATGGTGGTCAAGTCCCAGTATTTTTTCATACAAAAGCCGGGTCAGTTCCAGCCCTTTTTTATAGCGCAATTTTGCCAACTGCAAACCCTGTGCCTGTTCTTCGGCAGCCAGTTCTTCTTGCAGACGCATTTTTCTTTCCAGCGCAAAGACCAGTTTTTTATAATCACTCCTGGCTGCGAAATGCTTAATTTCCTCATTGACCTCCGAAAGCTCGCTTCTTTTTCGAAATATGCTTGTCGCAAAATCCGAGCGCGCATCCCGAAACTCTTTTTCAAAATCGCGCACAAAACGGTCAAACCGG
>CALMIT010000202.1 GCA_937864255.1 uncultured Saprospiraceae bacterium | reverse complement strand
TTTAAAACGGTAGAAAACCTGATCGAAAACAGCGACAAAATCTCTGGTAAGAACAAAGAAAAAGTGCAGCAATTTGCCGAACAGGCTTTGCTTTCCAAAAAACTGGCGCGCATAGATATTGATGCGCCGATCGAATTTGACGAGCACGACGTGCATCTCGATCCTTTCGACCATGAAGAATTGGCGGCTATTTTTAAAGAACTGGAATTCAGGACTTTGGCGCAGCAAATTTTGGGCGAAGGCAGACAAAGCAGCGATGCGCCCGAAAAACCGAAAAGCAATCCGACGGGTACGCAAAGTTCGCTTTTTGGCGACTCGGTTCCCGTGAAAAGCGCCGCGCCGCCGCTGCCCGCACACTCCGTCGCCGAAAAAAATATTGAGAACACGCCGCACGAATACATCCTGGTGGATACTGCTGAAAAGCGGGCGGATTTGATTAAAAAACTGGCGGCACAGTCAAGTTTTTGCTTTGACACGGAAACCACTCACATTGACCCGAATATGGCGGAGTTGGTGGGTATGTCTTTTGCGATAAAGCCTTACGAAGCCTGGTACGTACCCGTGCCCGCCGACCAAAAAACGGCGCAGGCAATCGTGGATGAATTCAAACCCGTTTTTGAAAATGAAAAAATTGAAAAAATAGGTCAGAACATCAAGTACGACGCCATCATGCTCAAATGGTACGGCGTGGAACTGAAAGGCCGCTGGCTGGACACGATGATTGCGCACTACCTGCTGGAGCCGGAATTGCGCCACAACATGGACTACCTCGCAGAAACTTACCTGAAATACCAGCCCGTTTCTATCGAGACCCTTATCGGGAAAAAAGGCGTCAATCAATTGAGTATGCGCGACGTGCGCGTGGAAAGAGTAGCCGAATATGCCGCCGAAGATGCCGACATCACGCTTCAATTACACCATTATTTTGCGCCGAAATTAAAAGAAGAAAACCTCCAGGAACTTTACGACAGCATAGAAGGTCCGCTTATCAAAGTGCTGGTGGATATGGAATACGAAGGCATCAAAGTGGACAAAGAATACCTGAATGAATATTCGAAAGAACTGGAAAAGGACATTTTTGCCATTGAGCAAAAAATCTACCAGCAGGCGGGTTTTCAGTTCAATATTGCTTCGCCAAAACAAATCGGCGAGATTTTGTTTGACCGCATGAAAATTCCTTACAAAGGCGCCAAAACGAAGACCGGACAATATTCCACCGACGAGGCAAAACTGACCGAACTCAGCACAGAGTATCCTTTTGTGGCGGATATTTTGACTTTCAGGGGTTTGTCAAAATTGAAATCCACCTACGTGGACGCGCTGCCCACCCAAATCAACCCGAAAACCGGGCGCGTACATTCTTCGTTCAACCAGGCGCTGGCCGCCACCGGCCGGCTTTCAAGCAATAATCCGAACCTGCAAAATATTCCCATCAAAACAAAAGAAGGCGCGCGCGTGCGCGAGGCCTTCGTACCCCGCGACGAAAACCACTTGCTGCTCAGCGCCGACTATTCGCAGGTCGAACTGCGCATCATCGCCGAAATCAGCGGCGACAAAGCCATGATCGAGGCTTTTCAAAACAATCAGGATATTCACAAGGCGACGGCGGCGCGGGTGTACGGCGTGCCTTTCGATCAGGTCACCTCCGAGCAGCGGCGCAATGCCAAAACGGTGAATTTCAGTATCATCTACGGGGCGGGCGCTACCAACGTGTCACAGCAACTCGGCATCAAACGCACCGAAGCTAAAGAGTTGATTGACAACTACTTCCGCGAATACCAGGGTTTGAAAGACTACATGGAAAATACGGTGGAAAGCGCCCGTTCGACGGGGTATGTGAAGACCCTGCTCGGCCGGCGGCGCTATCTGCGCGATATTGACAGCCGCAACTCCCTCGCGCGCTCCAACGCCGAGCGCGTCGCCATTAATACGCCCATCCAGGGCACGGCTGCTGATTTGATAAAAGTAGCCATGATCAACATCCACAAAGCCCTGAAAGAAAAAGGATTGCAGACGAAAATGATCTTGCAGGTACACGACGAACTGGTTTTCGACGTGCCGAAAGACGAACTGGAAAAAGTAAAGCCCATCATTCACGATTTGATGAGCAATGCTATTCCAAACTTGCAAGTGCCGATTTTGGTGGAAATGGGCGTGGGCAACAACTGGCTGGAAGCACACTAGGAGTTATTCGAATAATTCGAGTTTTCGGTTACTCGAATAACTCAATCTACCAGGCTACGCTGCCTTTTCTTTTTTTGTCCTTTTTCTTGTGAAATTTCTTTTTGCTATTGTCAGGTCTTTTGCCGTCGGCACGATCTACACGAATCGATCTTCCCTGAAACGAAGTGCCTTTGAAGCCGTCGCGAATCGCATCGGCGACTTCCTCCAACACGTCAAAATGCGAATAAGTGCTGTTCAGGTCTATTCTGCCGATATATTTTTTCTTGACCTCGCCGGCGTCGCAAATCACCCGCAACATGGAGCCTTTGTCAAGCCCGTCTTTGCGTCCGAGGTTTATAAAAAAGCGTACAAAATTGCCTTCGGTAGCATAATCAGACTGGTCTTTTTTGCCCGGCGCACCGCCCGGTTGGTTGTAATCCACCGCGTTGCGGTAGTAATTCAACATCCGCGAAAACTCGTTGGCAGTAACTCTTTTGATGATTTCTTCGCGGCTCAGTTCGCTCAGTTCTTCCATGATTTCAGGCATGAGCGCGTCGAGTTCATTGGACACTTCCTGCTGCCCGTTTTTCAACTCATGCATGAAATGCAACACCTGCTTGCGGCAGATTTCCATGCCCGAAGGCACTTTCATGGGTGAAAAATTATTTTTCAGAAAGCGCTCCAACTGTCCGAGTCGCGGAAGTTCTTTTTTGGTAATCAGCAAAATCGAATCGCCGGTTTTTCCGGCGCGCGCCGTACGTCCGCTCCGGTGGGTGTAATTTTCCAATTCATCCGGCAGATTCATGTGTATTACGTGCGAAATGTCCGACACGTCAATACCTCTCGCCGCCACGTCGGTAGCCACCAGGATTTGCAAAGTGCGGTCTCTGAATTTGCCCATCACACGGTCGCGCTGCGCCTGCGTGAGGTCGCCGTGCAAAGAATCTGCGTTGTAACCGTCGCGCATC
>CALMIT010000201.1 GCA_937864255.1 uncultured Saprospiraceae bacterium | reverse complement strand
GATGTTTTCGTTGCCTCTCGTTTTCTGGCTGACCGACAATTCAAACGGGTCGGTCATGTAATTGCTGGCGATTTCGCGCACCGCCGGAGGCATGGTCGCCGAAAACAGCCAGGTAATTTTTTCTTCGGGGGTGAAAGCCAAAATTGCGTCTATACTTTCTTTAAAACCCATGTTGAGCATTTCGTCGGCTTCGTCCAGCACGACGATGTCCACGGATTCGAGTTTTACATATTTACGAGAAGTAAGATCAATGAGCCTTCCGGGAGTAGCCACTACTATCTGTGCCCCCTTTTTCAATTTTCGCATTTGGTCCGTAATACTCGCACCACCATAGACGGCCACGATATTTAAAGACTTGTAACCTTTGGAAAATTTTTCCAGGTCGCTGGTGATCTGCAAACACAACTCGCGGGTGGGAGCCAATACCAATGCCTGAGTTTCCAGCCTTTCGGCATCCACCAACTGCATCAAAGGAAGCCCAAAAGCGGCTGTTTTACCGGTGCCGGTCTGTGCAAGACCTACAAAATCACGTTCACCCGTCAGTAGTTCGGGAATTGCTTTTTCCTGGATGGGAGTGGGATTTTCAAAACCGAGGGCTTTTACTACTTCTACCAGTCCCCTGGACAGGCCCAGGGATTCGAAATTATTCATTAAGGAAAGATTATTCTAAAAACGCCGCAAAGGTGCAGGTTTTTATTGATAATTTAATAGCTGCTTAAAAAAAGAGACAGAATTGATTGTCAGGCACATTTGAGGGCGGAGACGACGAAAATGTCTGCTTTCAAACAATTCTCATCAACACGGCCGGTCAGGAAATGTTTGAACCGGCCACTTTCTTTCAAAAGTTTGAATCGTTTATTTGACATTCATTACCCTAATTGCCGTCCAACATCTACTTTTGCCACAAAAGTCATTTTTATAAATTTCTCTTTATGAAATTCCCTAATCCCGTTCCGGTTGTGGAAATCGCGCGTAAAATCAACGCTAAACTGATAGGCGACGCTTCGCTGCTCGCGTATGGCATCAATGAAATCCACAAAGTGGAAAAAGGGGACATCACCTTTTCGGATGTTGCCAAATATTTTCAAAAATCAATCAAATCGGAAGCGAGCATTATCATCCTCAATTCCGAGGCAGAATGCCCGCCGGGAAAAGCATTGCTGATCTGCGACAACCCTTTCGAAGCCTACGACAGTCTGGTGCGCGAACACCGCCCTTTTCGCCCGCTGACTGCAAGTATCAGCGAACTGGCGGAAATTCATCCCACCACCATCATAGAACCCAACGTGGTGATCGGCCCGGATGTGAAAATCGGCAAAAACTGCCACATACAAGCCAATACGACGATTTACGAATACACTTACATCGGCGACAACGTGGTCATCGAGCCTAATTGTGTCATCGGCGCCAATGCTTTTTATTACAAACGCTACCCGGGTAAAATGGAGCGCTGGCGCTCCGGCGGGTGCACCATCCTGGAAAACGACGTGCATATCGGCGCAGGCTGCACTATCGCAAAAGGCGTGTCGGGCGATACTATCATCGGCGAGGGAAGCAAACTGGACTGCCTTATTCAAATCGGACACGGCGCCGTGGTGGGAAAAAATTGCCTGTTTGCCGCCCAGGTGGGCGTCGGCGGTAAAACGGTCATCGAAGACGACGTCGTGTTGTACGGACAGGTGGGTATAGCGCAAAGTCTTCACATCGGCAAAGGCGTGGTCGTACTCGCCAAATCGGGCGTGTCAAAAAATCTGGAAGCCGGCAAAACTTACTTTGGCTACCCCGCCCAGGAAATGAATATTTCGTACCGCGAACTGGCGGCACTGAGACAGTTGCCTGAGTTGCTGAAAAAGAAAGGTTGATGTACTGATGTGGTGTGATTTATAAAAACGGATATTCGACTTCCGTCAAAAAAAGTCCGTGTGCCGGCGCGCTTTCTGCTCGTACCAAAATTTCCTGTTTGTCCAGCGCTTCTTTTACTGTTTCCAAATCTATTTTTCCCAGACCCACATTGATACACATGCCAACGATGAGCCGCACCATGCCGCGCAAAAAGCGATTGGCGCTGATGTAATAAGTCATCCGGTGGTTTGCTTCATCGAGCAGCCATTCGGAGCGAAACAGGTCGCACTCCATCGTTTTGGCGTCGTGGTTGGTTTTGCAAAAAGTGGCAAATTCCCGGTAATTCAGCAGCAGCCGGGCGGCTTCCTGCATTTTTTCAAAATCCGTTTTTTTAAAAAAAGGAAAATAATACGCCTGCTGCGTCAAAAAAGGATCTTTCCTGAAAACCACCTGGTATTCGTAGCCGCGCCTGATCGCGTCGTAGCGCGCGTGCGCCTCCGCATCCACAGGAATGAGCCGGTAAACCGCCACATCTTCCGGTAAAAGAAAATTAATACGTGGGAAAAAATTCTCAGGAATTTCGCCTTCAAAATCAAAGTGTGCAAAGTAGCGCCGCGCGTGTACGCCCGTGTCGGTGCGCCCGCAGCCCGTCGGCTCCGTCGGCGTTTGCAAAAGCGTAGAAAGCGCGTCTTCCAGACATTGCTGCACGCTTTTTTGCCCCGGCTGTTTTTGCCAGCCGATGAAAGGCGCGCCATTATATGCCAGTTCCAAAAAATACCTCATTCAAAAAAAATTGTCACATCAGCAAATCATTTCCTTTGTAGTTCCCAAAGTTTTGCTTCACGCAAAAAGACGTACTGTGCCGAAGTTTTTGCCACCACAAAACCATAAAAACCGTCCAAAAAACCCAATTGGAAAACGTACTCCGAAAGAAAGCGGAAGAAAGGCTTGAGCAACAAACGAATGAGATTGGTTTTTTTACCCGATTCATAAAGATGTCGGGCGGCAGTGGTGCTATAGCGATCGACGGTGTGTATACGTGATTCAATATTTTGGTCCGATTCATGAAATAATTTCCCTCTCAACTTTCCGACTGATGTGCCGGATGTAGGATCAATAGAATCGTGAGGCGGAGTGCCGGCGCAGACTACTTTGCGACGATCGAAAAGGCGAAGTTTCCAGTCCGGATGCCAGCCGCCGTGATACAGCCATTGTCCGCCGATGCTATTGAGCCGATTGAGCAGGTAGCAATCAAGGCGCCTGTTTTCCTTTATTTGTCTGATCTCCATGACAATTTCATCACTCAGCCATTCGTCGGCATCAAGAGCGAGTACCAGATCATAATGAGCATTTTCAATACAAAACCTCCTCTGATCTGTAAAGCTCTTGAACGGATGATGTAAAATTCGCGCACCGAGACTCTGCGCTATCGCCACCGTATCGTCGGTAGAAAAGGAATCTACCACCAGCAAATCGTCGGCAAGGTCGCTCAAGGCAGCGATGCAGCGGTCGATGTTGGCGGCTTCATTGAAAGTCATAATGACCACCGACAATTTTTGCCCGTCTTGATCTTTTAATTCAGCCATATTGAGGCAGCAAAAATGGGATTTATTGGGGAAAAAGTGGAATACAGGCTTCATTTTGAAAGTGAAAATAAATTCATTTTGAATATGACCCGATTAAAACTCATCCATCACAATTCCGTATAAACCGCCCACCACTTCGCCGGAAAAATGAACTTTCTTTAAACGGCTACTTTATTTTTGAATCAAATTGAAATCATCCAAATCAGACCCGATATTATCATGAAAATTTTCCACCTGACCTTATTCCTGCTGACCTTTAATTTCCTGCACGCACAAACTGCAAGCATCAAAGGCCAATTACAAGACGGCGCCGGCGAAGCCGTTGTTTTCGCCAATCTCGCATTGTACAATGCCGCCGACAGCAGCCTCGTAAAAGTAGAAACCAGCAACGAAACCGGCATTTTTCATCTGCGCGGACTGAGCGCGGGCAATTATTTTTTGTCGGCCACCTACGTGGGTATGGCTGATTTGCAAAAAAACGGCATTCAAGTGGACGAAAACCGTCAGCTTGATCTCGGCGTTTTGACTTTCAATCCCGCGGCCGTCGAGCTTAGCGAGGCTACCGTGAAAGCCTCCCGCGCCATGATAGAAATCAAACCCGACCGCACTGTTTTTAATGTGGAAGGCACCATCAACAGCGTAGGCTCCGACGCCATTACCCTGCTGCGCAAAGCGCCAAGCGTGACCGTGGACAACAATGACAACATCAGCGTGCTGGGGCGCTCCGGCGTACTTCTTTACGTGGACGGCAAGCGCCTTCCCCTGACCGGACAAGACCTGACCAATTACCTGCAAAATCTGCCCGCCGAGCAAATAGACCGGATAGACATCATCACCAATCCGGGCGCACGCTACGAAGCCGAGGGCAATGCGGGCATCATAGACATCCGGCTCAAAAAAGATAAAAACCTGGGGGCAAACGGCTCTGTAAACGGCGGAATTAACAAAGGTCGCCACACCCGTGCGAACATGAGCGGAAGCGGAAATTACAGAAATAAATCGCTGAATATTTTTGCTACCGCAGGTTTGGGCGACGGGGGCGGTTTTCAGGATATTGCTTTCGAAAGTTTGCAAAACGGACTATTGCTGGACGAAACTTTAAACAGTTCGCACGACTGGCAATTCAAAAACTACCAGACGGGTATGGATTTTTTTCTGGCTAAAAATCATACGTTGGGATTTTTGGTAGGCGGCGGGATTTCCGAAAATGAAAGCAAATCCGTAAACCGGATTGCCATCGCCGATCAGGATTCGCCCGCTCAGATTGACAGCATTTTGGTAGCCAACACTACTCAAAATTCACGCAGAACACAAAACACTTTTAACCTCAATTACAAATTTGACAATGGTAAAAATCGTAGTCTGAATATGGATTTGGATTATGGAAAATATTCGAATGACAACTTGAGGTTTCAGCCAAATAAGTACTTTGACGCGGAAGAAGACGAGGTGTTGACTGAATTGGTAAATAGTTTTGATACGCCGACAGACATTGATATTTACACGTTCAAACTTGATTATGAAGACGAGTTGTGGGGCGGTAAGCTGGGCGTCGGCAGCAAAATCAGCCGCGTTTTGTCCGACAACACTTTCCTTTTTTATGACGTGCTGAATGGCACGCCGGTGCGAAACGACCGCTCGTCAAACCGTTTTGAATACGAAGAAAATGTGTATGCCGGCTACGTCAACTACGCGCGCCCGATAGGCAAAAAATGGAATTTTTCAGCAGGATTGCGCGCCGAGCAAACCGACGCTATGGGTGAATTGCAGGCTTATCTGCCCGAGTTGCAGGAGCCGCCGGTTTTGTTGAATTACCTGAGTTGGTTTCCGAGCGCGGGGCTGACCTGGCAAGTCAAGCCGCAACACAGCCTGGCGCTGAATTACGGACGCCGCATCAATCGCCCCGATTACAACATTTTAAATCCTTTCAACAACCAGCTAAGCCAGCTTTCTTACGAAAGAGGAAATCCTTTTTTAAATCCTGAAATCGTCAACAACATCGAACTCGGCTACACGCTGAAATACCGCTATAATTTCAAACTGGCATACAGCAACACGGCAAACCAGATTACGCGCCTGATAGGGCCGGACGAAACTGACCCGCGCGCCAGTTTTATTTCCTGGGACAACCTTGCCGAGCAAACCATTATCAGTTTTAATATCAGCGCACCCGTGCAGATGACCAAAAAATGGAACGCTTATTTCAATCTCAGCGGCTCATTTATGGACAATCAGGCAGATTATGGTGGCGGCGCTACAATAGATTTGCAGGCTTATTCTTACAATATTTATATGCAGCACACCATAGACCTGCCCTTCGGGTTCAAAGGCGAGATTTCGGGTTATTATTCCGGCCCGGGTATATGGGGCGGAGTATTTTTGTATGACAGCAGTTGGAGTCTCGATTTGGGTTTGCAGCGTAAATTTTTCAACGATCGCATGAATGTGCGCCTCGGCGGCAGCGATTTATTTTATGAATCGGGCTGGTCGGGCATTTCGATATTTAACGGACTGGAAGCTACCGGACGTGGCAATTGGGACAGCCGTCGCATCAGTCTCAGCATGAGCTACAGATTTGGCAATGACAACGTAAAATCAAGAAAAAGAAAAACGGGAATGGAAGACGAAGCAGGCAGAGTGGGCGGCGATTCGCAATAATTTGCCATTCAAAAAATACGAACAGTAAAAAAAAGCGCGGAGCAATGCTCCGCGCTTTTTTTACACCGAAATTCATTTTAAAAACTATCCTTTTTTTACGCCGTTGGAATGTGCAGATTCGGGCAGCCAGCTTTGATAATAATTCGGCTCCTCTATCATAACGGCGTATTCGGTAAGTTTCAGCGGATGGAAAGTGTCCACCATGACCGCCAATTCACCGGTTTCTTTCGCTCCGATGCTTTTTTCTACCGTACCCATGTGTGGCCCGTGCGGAATACCGCCGGGGTGCAGGGTGATTTGGCCTTTATCCACGTGTTTGCGGCTCATAAAATCGCCGTCAACATAATACAGCACTTCGTCGCTGTCTATGTTGCTATGATTGTACGGCGCGGGAATAGCCAGCGGATGATAGTCGTAAAGACGCGGCACAAAAGAACAGATCACAAAATTTTTACCATCGAAAGTCTGATGAATCGGCGGCGGCAGGTGCACGCGTCCGGTGATGGGTTCAAAATTATGAATCGAAAAAGCATACGGATAGCAATAGCCGTCCCAGCCTACCACATCAAAAGGATGGTTTAAATAGTGGTAAGGATAAATCCTGTCTTGTTTTTTGATGTAAAAAAGGAAGTCGCCTTTTTGATCGTACGTTTCAAGATTTTGCGGCTTGCGAAAATCGCGTTCGCAGAAAGGCGAATGCTCCTCGTGTTGCCCGAAAGCGTTGCGATACCGGCGCGGAGTGGTAATCGGGCCGGTACTTTCCACGATAAAAAGCCGGTTGTCCTCGTCTTCAAAATGAAGCTGGTAGGTCGTGCCGCGCGGTATGACGAGGTAATCGCCGTAGCCAAAGCCGATACTTCCGTACATGGTTTTCAACTCGCCCGTGCCTTTATGTACAAAAATCACCTCGTCCGCATCGGCATTTTTAAAAAAATAATCCGACATGCTTTTGCGCGGCGCAGCCAGGATGATTTTACAATCATTATTGACCAGCACAGGTTTGCGGCTTTGCAGGTAATCGTCTTCCGGTTTTATTTGAAAACCCTGGAGACTTCTGTGCTTCAATTGCCGAT
>CALMIT010000200.1 GCA_937864255.1 uncultured Saprospiraceae bacterium | reverse complement strand
AGCGGTGGCGGACATGGCGACGGACATGATCCGTTTGCAGGCTGCCCGCGAGGCTTTTACAGGAAATGAAAAGATAACAGAAGCGGCGAAAGCGCTTCCGCCCGACCTTCCGTCCATCCATGAAAGAATGAGCAGTATGGGCAAAATGGTTTTTAACGACACGCTGCAACGTTTTAATGAAAAAATTGCGACTGATTTTGTCACCGCCTGCGAAAATATAGCACTCGTTTTGCCTCAAGACAGTATGAGTGCGGCTTATTTGATAGATGCGGCCACCATCGCGCGAAATCTTGGCTCGATACCCAAAGTGCTGGAATTATTTCAGTGGGTTTACACCAAGTTTCCCAATCACCCGAAAGCGGCAGACGCGATGTTTCTGGAAGCTTTTACGTACGACAGTGATTTGAAAGATTTGGAAAAAGCAAAGCAAGGATATGAAAGTTACCTCGCAAAATATCCTGATGATGATTTTTCGGACGACGCCAAAGTCATGCTTAAAAATCTCGGAAAATCTGACGACGAAATTTTAAAAGAGCTTGAAAGCCAATGATTTAGCAGAAATTATTTGAGCCGGATAACTTTTTTATCAAAAGGATTGAGCGCTACGCCTTCCACGATGGCTTCGGATAAAATGTAAAAATCGGATTGTACGCTGTAAGCCAGGCTTGCCAGTTTGGTCAGACCTTTAAATAAAAAATTCTGCTCGCCGAAATTTTCCACCTCCGATTTTACAAGATTAAAAGGCAGGTCAAAAGCTATTTCTTTTGGTTGGTTGGCGGCCACGGTGATTCTTTTTTTGATTTCAATGAAGCCGATTTGATATTCGTCCACGAGTTTTTCTTTTTTTCTCCCGCGTGAATATTTTTCAATCATGACTACTTTCAGGTGGGTGAGCGTTTGGTCGTTGAGAGACAAAAGGCGAATTTTTCCGCTGACCACGCCGTCATTTTTCGAAATTTCTTCGGGAATTATCAATTCAAGTTTTACCCCTTCTATTCCCAGCCATTTTTTGACTTTTCCAATCATTTTTTAATTTTTTTCAAAAGAAAGAGGAAAGCGGGATTATGCTAAAAATATTCTATGTATGGAATTTTTTTGAAGATTAACGGACTATAAAAAGCGTTTTATCCAGCTATTTTTCAACGGTGTTTTCCATCGGCTTTCAAAATCTTCTTTAGTCTGCACGAGGGTATCGAGAAAGATCGTGTCGTCATTAATCTCACCGTTTTTATAAGCCGTACTTAGTTGATCTTTGTGTATGTTCTTCAGCTTCTCACCTTCATAATAGAAAAAATCAAGCCTGTTGAAAAAGTCAACTTGAAGCGAATCGCCGATATCCCGGACAAATTTCACAGATTTATCAATAGAGCAGCCGCTTGCTCCCGCTTGGCTTTCGTCAACCGCCAGAATTAAAAAACGGTTTTCGAGAATGAATCCCGTGGCTTTCAATTGTAGATTATGACTTACCCAATTTTTGGCAAATGAAGCAATGACCGGATTTAACTTTTCGACTTCTTCGCCGCTCAATTCTCTGCTTGCGGCATAAATCCATATACGGGTAGCAGGGGAGAAGTCCTCCCACGTTTTTTCAACTGTGTTTTTGATGATTGTCTGATTTTGCATTTTTTATTTTCTTATTTTTGAAAACATCACCACATCGCGCGGAGCGCCGTCTTTCAAACTGAAATTGTATAAAACGCCTTCTTTTTCAAAACCCGCCTTTTCCAAAACGCGGGCGGAGGCCGAATTTGTAGTAAAAGCGCCCGCTTGAAGTCGGATAATTGGAAACTCAGCAAAACAAAAGTCGGCAAATATTTTGACGATTTTGGTCACGATGCCTTTGTTTCTGAAAGGTTCGCCGATCCAGTACCCAAATTCGAAACGGTGTCTTTCGCGCTCCAGTTCGGGTATTATCAACCCAATACCGCCTATCAGCGTGCCGGCTTCGTCTTTCAGTCGTATTGCCCAATTGGTCTGGAAACCGAATTTTTCTTCCGAGTCTTTTACGATTTGATAATATACCTCAAATTTTTCCTGAGTATATTCTTTGGGAAAAGTGAGGGTGTTTTGGTACACGTCAACATTATTGGCGTAGCGGACGAAGTACTGTCCGTCAGTTTGACGGATTTCGGTCAGGCATATTTTTTCGTCTATGTCTATGTGTTTAATCGGCGCCATAAATTTTATTTTTAGAACAAAAGAGCGCTTTTTTAGAAGTAGTAAACAAATCGGATTGTTAAAAAGAGGAAAATGAAACAAAAAAAGAAAATTTTTTTTCAAAACGCTGTTACTTTCTAAAAAAGCAGTATTATAGAGGTTGAAACAGTCAGAGGTATTTAGGAATATCGAAGGTCCTGTCTGAATTTGAAAGTGCGGTATTTTTTGCAAAAGTGTGGAATAGCGCTATTCCACTCCCAAATGGGATTGTTAAACCACTCTTGCGCTTTTCTGCCCTTTCTTGGGCAGGCTTCGATATTCGTTTTTTATTACTTCGGCGTATTTTTTTTAGAAAAAATAGCCCGTATCTGTGAAAAATGACGAGCGAATCCCTTCTCAAGAACGCCTCAAAAGTGTTTCCCGGAAGGAAATGGAAGAAGAATGGATCAAGATACAGGCAGCCCAAAAAGATCCGACTGCTTTCAAAGTTCTTTATGACAACTACTACTATAGTGTTTTTAAATTTCTTTTTCGCCGCGTTGGCGACGAAGATCTGACTGCCGAAATCTGTTCCCTTGTTTTTCTAAAAGCATTGCGACGTCTGAATTCGTTTGAATTTAGAGGGGTGCCTTTTTCTGCCTGGCTGTTTAGAATTGCAAGTAATGAATTGGGGCAACATTATCGCAACTCTTCCAAAAAAAGAGTGGTCAGCATAGAGGAAACGTCGTTTCCGGAGTTGGCAAGCGAAATGGATACAGGTGGAATTGATTTTCGGGACGAGAAACTGCGTGAAGTTTTGTTGTGGGCTTTGGACGATTTAAAACCGGATGACCTGCAATTGATAGAGATGAGATTTTTTGAGCAAATGCCATTTAAAGAAATTGCCGAAATCATGAGTATAACCGAGAGCAATGCGAAAGTGAAAACCTATCGCATTCTGGAAAGATTGAAAAAACGAATTGTAACGAAGATAGATTTGAAAAATATTTAGGGTAAATGCGGAAGCTTTAAATTTTATCCAATGAAACATCATTACGACTATCGAATAAATCCGCAAGTGCCATCCAAATCAGCAGTGGAAAAGCACAAAGATTTTAGTGCGCTTTTAAAAAAATATCACAACGAGCCGGAGCGAGACAACAGACCGGTCATCAGGTGGCTGATAACCGCAGCATCCATAGCAGCGCTTACGGCGGGTTTCTTTTTCTTTTTTCAAAATGGACAAGCAGATTATTTTGAACGGCAAAAGCAACATTTCGCCAATCTTGACTACGTAAATCCTCCTTTTACCGAAGTGAAAAAAGAATTCAAAACGGTAAAA